>NZ_JACGWD010000117.1:0-7091 GCF_014077565.1 Pseudoalteromonas sp. 5Ae-yellow | reverse complement strand
TTCCATGTCCCGTCTGTTAACATTAATCTTGGCATGTAGGTTCGGTGTAAAGTTTTCTGGCGAATTCAATTATACCTTATCTTCATGCTGTTTGTTTTTCATACCACAAAGATCAACACGCCCTAGTGATCTGCTAAATCACTCGTGAAAAACGCGTCGCATTTATTTGTTTTTGTAAATGAGCGTCAAAGCACATGCAAATAATACGAATGAATAAGTTGCCGCGTGGCGTTACGCTAATTTTATTATCATTTATAGTGACTAGTTCATCTTTTATAAGCGGCGTAAGCGCAATTAACGCATCCTTAAAGTAGTCATTAAATATAAGCGCATGCTTTTCGCTAAAGTCTTGTATATCTAATTCAAACTGGCAAATGAGCTGCTTAATTGCATCAGCACGAATTACATCATCATGCGTTAAGTGCATACCTTTATTAAGGGCACAGCCGATTTGTGTTTCGATGCTGTGGTAATAATGTTTTAATTCTTTTTGATTTTGTAAAATGGCAGTGCCAATTTGTGAAATTGATGACACGCCTAAGCCTAATAAATCACAATTTCCATGGGTTGTATAACCTTGAAAATTACGATGTAACTTGCCTTCATTTTGCGCAATAGCTAGTTCGTTATCGGTTTTTGCAAAGTGGTCCATACCAATAAATTGATAGCCTGCTTGCGTCATCTGCTCCAGCGTGTTTTTAAACATAGTGAGTTTATTATGTGCACTGGGTAAATCTGCATCTTTAATCTTACGCTGTGCGGCAAAGCGCTCTGGTAAATGCGCGTAGTTAAACACCGATACTCGGTCAGGGCTTAACTCAATAAGTTGCTCTATAGTTTGCTTAAAGCTCTCTGGCGTTTGCAGAGGAAGCCCGTAAATCATATCTGCATTAATAGATTGAAATCCCAGCTCGCGAGCTTGTGTAATTAATTGCTTAACCGTATCTGCATTTTGCGGGCGATTAACAGCAAGTTGCACGTCGTCGTTAAAGTCTTGAATCCCAAATGAGACACGGTTAAAGCCAAGCATCCTTAAATCAACGAGCATATTATCGGCAAGTGAGCGTGGGTCTATTTCAATGCCGCGCTCTGTTGTGCTTGTAAAATTAAAGTGCTGCTCTAAAAGCTTAATTAGACGAGTCATTTGTTTTGCGGTTAAAAAGGTGGGAGTACCGCCACCTAAATGTAATTGCTCAACCGTGTAGTTTTTAAATAAATGAGCTTGGGCAGTAATTTCTTTTGCTAAAAAGTCGAGGTACGTATCTGCCTTAGATTGATGGCGGGTAATTATTTTATTACAACCACAGTAGTAGCAAAGCTGGCTACAAAACGGGATATGAATATATAGAGAAAGTGAACGACTCGTTGACGATTCTACAGCGCTTAGTAGGTCTTGTTGTTGATACCCGTCACGCAGTGATAGAGCGGTGGGATACGAGGTATAACGCGGGCCAGACACATTATATTTGTTTATTAGGGTTTGATCCCATTGTGGAAGTTTAATCATCACGCGCACCTAAGTATTTATTTAGGGGGGGATTATAAAAAAGTACGCAGTGAGGCGGTTTGATCTATAACAAAAAAGGTACCGAAGCACCTTTTTTAATAAAATATCAATTAATGCGGTCTAATTAATACGTAACGGTATGAGCATCTTTGAGATATTGAAATAACTCTTTATAACCTTTACCCGGCTTTTCAGCTTTCGCTTCTTTTGCCGCATTACGAACCAATTGACGCATTTGCTGACGATCAAGAGACGGAAACTGTTCAATAGTCTCATTGATAAGGTCATCACCTTGTTCAATTAGGTCTGAACGTAATTGCTCAATTTTTTTGACCAATACTTCAGCTTGGTTATTTTTATTAAGCATTACATCGATAATCGCTCTAATAGCGTCAATGTTTTCTACAGTACGCAACGTTTTAGCGATGTAGTTTAAGTGACGGCGGTACGCGTCACTTTTATTACTTATTTTATCAGCAACAACCATTGCCGCTTTTAAATCGTCATTTAATGGCAGGCGTTCGCGCTGTTTTTTACCCATTTTGGCAATTTCAGTACCTAACTGATGAAACTCTTGCGCTTCGCGCTTAAGCTCCGTTCTTGATACATATTCAATTTCTTCTTCAATTTCAGCAGGCTTGCCTTTTTTCTTTGCCATGGGGTGCTCTTA
This sequence comes from Pseudoalteromonas sp. 5Ae-yellow, assembly GCF_014077565.1. Classification (NCBI taxonomy): domain Bacteria; kingdom Pseudomonadati; phylum Pseudomonadota; class Gammaproteobacteria; order Alteromonadales; family Pseudoalteromonadaceae; genus Pseudoalteromonas; species Pseudoalteromonas sp. 5Ae-yellow. The sequence goes on along the minus strand of NZ_JACGWD010000117.1, from coordinate 4,914 downwards.
AATAAAAATAACTTTTGCCATTATACATGAATATGATACTTAGGAATATTAGCTGATGTGATGCATTGAGTGTGTTAGCATTTAAATATAAGAAATGCGTGCATTATGCCTCTAAGGCTCAGGACTTAATTTATGAAAAGCCAACAAAACGATCCAATTTATTCTCAAATATCGCAAGTTAAAGATGCGGTAGCAGAAGTACTCGAACATGCCAAAAAATTAGGCGCAACAGCTGCAGAAGCGGCTATGTCTAGCACGTCTGGTTTATCGGTTAGTACACGAATGGGTGAAGTAGAAACCATTGAGTTTAACCAAGACGGCGGCTTAGGCATTAGTGTATACGTTGGTAATAATAAAGGTTCGGCGTCAACCGCTGATTTAAATCCAAAAACATTGCGCATGGTAGTCGAAAAAGCGATTGATATAGCCAAATTTACATCGGATGACCCATTTAACGGCGTTGCTGATAAAGAATTGCTTGAATTTAATCCTAAAGATTTAGATTTATACCATCCTTGGGATGTAAGCCCTGAAGAAGGTGTTGAGCTTTGTCATGCTGCTGAGCAAGCTGCATTAAACGCAGATGAGCGCATTGTTAACTCTGATGGTGCGAGTTTTTCATCTCACCAAGGATTACGTGTTTATGGTAACAGCCATGGTTTGATAACTGGCTTTCCACGCACTCGTCATAGCATTAGTACGATGGTAATAGGTCAAGATGGCGAGCAGATGCAACGCGACTCTGCTTATACTGTTGCCCGCGACCAAGCGGGTTTAAATGACGCAGCGGCAGTTGGGCTTGAAGCAGCAGCTGAAACATTGGCTAAATTAAATAGCCAAAAGTTAGGCACAATGAAAGTGCCTGTTATTTTTAGAGCCGATATTGCAAATTCATTGTTTGGTCACTTAGTGTCGGCAATTGGTGGTGGTGCGCTTTATCGTAAATCAAGTTTTTTACTTGATAGCTTAGGCACACAAGTATTTAGTAATTGTGTGAATATTGCCGAGCGCCCACATATTTTAAAAGGGTTGGCGTCGTCACCGTTTGATAGCGAAGGTGTTAAAACATTCGATAGGGAAATTATTCAAGGCGGCGAGCTACAAACTTATTTATTAGCAAGTTATGCCGCGCGTAAAATGAATATGACCCCAACAGGGCATGCTGGCGGTATACATAACTGGCTTGTTGAGCAAACTCATAACGATTTAACTGCACTATTAAAAACGATGGGCACCGGCTTATTAGTTACAGAGCTAATGGGGCAGGGCGTAAATACCGTAACGGGTGATTACTCTCGTGGTGCTGCTGGTTTTTGGGTTGAAAATGGTGAAATCCAATATCCTGTAAGCGAAATTACCATTGCTGGTAATTTAAAAGATATGTTTAAAGGCATATCTGCTATTGGTGGTGACATAGAACGCCGTGGTGGTATTCAAACTGGCTCAGTATTAATAGAGCAAATGCAAATAGCCGGCGCGTAGTATTAATACGCAGTGTATACTTAGACCTAGAGTATTATCTCTGGGTCTAAGTGAGCTTTTACGAGGTGTAAAATGGCTAAAGATAGATATGCACCAAAACCGCTAACCGATATTATGGCGGGGTTAAATAATCGTTTATCAGCTTATGCAGGCAAAAGCCAAGCACTTGATACACAGCAAACCCTATTAAAAGATTTTTTGGGTCCTAAGTTGGGTGATAAATGCCGAGTCAGTAATTACCGAGACGGCACGCTAATGATAGAGGCGGTATCTGCACCTATAGCGCTTAGGCTTAATTATTTAAAAATGGATATGCTTTCACATTTTAGAGCTGCCGGAATGGCAGAGCTCGGGCAAATAAAAATAACTGCAAATCCTCAAGCAACTCAGAGATTAAGTACAGCGAATAAGTCGGGCAGTCCTGCAGTTACCAACTCACGTAAAATGAGTGAGCAAACAGCTGATTACTTAAACGCGATAGCATCTTCTGCACCCCCTTCTTTAAAAGAAAAACTAGAGCGTTTAGCGCTTCACGGAAAAAATAAAAGTAAGTCTTAACTACCCACCATCTTGTTATTGGTGGGGCTAATTTGGCAGCTCACCGCATTCAAAATACTTTGTTACATATTCCATTTTATTGTTGGCTTAATGAGGTTTATGATACTGCGTGGGCTTTATATTGATCGAAAGCTCTTTGATACCCATTCCATTAAGTAAAAGCGTGTAGGCAGTGCTATTTTTACTCCTGCTATATTCAAGAGTTTAATGGAGTTGGTATGTGATACCAACCTGCATAAGTCTTTGATCAATTTAACGAATTAAATTGCACTATAACGTCGTTAAAAATTTTTTATTTAGAGCAGCTAGATACAAAAACTTTTGCCTGGTTCTAGCGTGATTTTCTTAACGTTAAATAGACCCCATATATAAGCAGATTGGTATGATTCAATTCTAACTAACAAACGGAATAATTATGAATAAAGTAACAATGGCTGCTGCAAGTATCGCACTTGCGCTTGGCTTGGTAGGTTGTGGTGAAAAACAACAAGAAACTAAAGTAACCGACACTCCAGTAGTAACAGCACCCGCTGAAAAACCACTAGAGCTTGGTATTGAATTAGCTAATATGGATAGTTCAGTACGCGCACAAGACGATTTTTACTACCATGTAAATGGGCAGTGGTTAGCTAAAACTGAAATACCAGGTGATAAGTCTAACTACGGTTCTTTTTCGCAGCTATATGATGAGTCACAAAAAGCGATGAAAATTGCCCTTGAAAGTGCAGCCGCAAACAAAGCTGCTAAAAAAGGCAGTGATGAGTATAAAATTGGCGCATTTTATAAAAGCTACATGAATCAATCTGCGCGTAATGAGCTAGGTATTACGCCATTACAACCGTCATTAGATACGATTGATAGCGTTAAATCTAAAGCTGACTTAGTGGGTTTAATGGCTAAAATTCAAAAACAAGGCGGTACTTTACCGTTTGGTTGGTTTGTAAATAACGATGCTAAAAACTCGAGCGAGTATGCATTGTATTTATCTCAGTCGGGCCTAGGTTTACCAGATCGTGATTATTACTTAAATGATGACGAAAAATTCACTAAAATTCGTGCTTCTTACGAGCAATACATCACAGATGTTTTAGCAAAATCAGGCGTTAAAAATGCAGCAGAAGCTGCCAAGAGCGTACTTGCATTTGAAAAAACACTAGCTGATGCTCAGTGGAGCCGTGTGCAAAGCCGTGATGCAACTAAATCTTATAACAAGATGACAGTAGCAGACGCAAGCAAGTTGATGGGCGACCTTGATTTAGCTGCATTCTTCAAAGATGCAGGTGTGAGTGCAAGTGATATTATTGTACGTCAACCAAGCTACTTAGAAGCACTTGCTACTATTTACAAAGACACAGATTTAGCGACGTGGAAAAACTACTTAAAATTTCATTTCGTAAGTGGTTATGCAGAGCTACTTAGCGAAGATTTAGTTAACCTTAACTTTGACTTTTACAGCACAACACTTCGTGGCGTAGAAGAACAAGCACCTCTTTGGAAGCAAGCGGTTGATGCATCTAACAGTGTACTTGGTGAAATTTTAGGTAAGGTATACGTTAAAGATAACTTCCCGCCAGAAGCTAAAGCACGCATGGAAGAGTTAGTTGATAACGTAATTAAAGGTTATGGCGTTGCTATCGAAAATCTTGAGTGGATGAGCCCTGAAACAAAGCTTGCAGCGAAAGAAAAATTAGACAAATTTACGCCTAAGATTGGTTACCCAGACACGTGGAAAGATTACTCAGAGCTAGAGATTAACTCAGACGAGCTAGTAGGTAATTACATTCGTTATAGCGAATGGGCATACGCAGATATGATTGCTAAATTGGGTAAACCAGTTGATCGCTCTGAGTGGCACATGACTCCGCAAACGGTAAATGCGTATTACAACCCAGTAAACAATGAAATTGTATTTCCAGCCGCTATATTACAACCACCATTCTTTAATTTAGAAGCGGATGATGCTGTAAACTACGGCGCAATTGGCGCGGTAATTGGGCATGAGCTTGGCCACGGTTTTGACGACCAAGGTGCTAAATACGACGGTGACGGTAACTTACGTAACTGGTGGAGTGAGACTGACCTTAAGCAATTTGAAGAGCGTACAGCGGCTTTAGTTGCACAGTATAACGAATATAAACCATTTGAAGATGCAAGTGTTAATGGTGAGCTAACGCTTGGCGAAAACATTGGTGACTTAGGTGGTTTAACCGTTGCGCATAAAGCGTATATGCTATCTTTGGGTGATAAAAAATCACCCGTGATAGATGGTTACACAGGCGATCAACGCTTCTTTATGGGTTGGTCACAAATCTGGCGTCGTAACTACCGCGATGAAGAGTTGCGTAATCGTTTATTAACAGACCCTCATTCACCAAGTCACTACCGTGTAATCGGTATCTTGTCGAACATGCCTGAGTTTTACGAAGCGTTTGACGTAAAAGAAGGTGATAAAATGTATATCAAACCAGAAGATCGCGTAAAAATCTGGTAATTGCATTGCTATAAATAACAAAAAACCAGTAAGTTTTTAGCTTACTGGTTTTTTTTGTATCTTGAATTTGTAAATAACCTGAACTATGGATAATAAATCTATCTCAAGCAGCTATTTTCAGCGCTAACTACGTTGAATTTACTTGCAATAGGCCAGCTATTGACGCGTAAATTCGCCTTGTTTTCACTAAAAATCTCTGGCTAGAGAAAATAAATTTAAATATCACCATGATTCAATACGTTAATAAATTTCTTAACCAGAGTTCATATATGGTCTCCTCCAGTATTGCAAGGTGTCATTCAACGATAGCAGGGACAGGTTTGCTGTCATATATACGGTCTTTTAGTGAAGATTATTACTTCTGACCTTGATGTAATCCGCGC
>NZ_JACGWD010000125.1:0-4377 GCF_014077565.1 Pseudoalteromonas sp. 5Ae-yellow | reverse complement strand
TGGACAATGCCAATCCATAATTGGAATCTGACATTGTCGCAATTGGCCATCCACTTCGAAGGTAGGTTAGATGGTGTGCTAGATATTTAGCAACTTAGGCTGACACAGAATTCTGAACGCCCTCTAAATGCAGGGGGCCCATCATATTAAAGTGCTTTAAAACGAATAGCTGTACCGCCACTAGTGGCTAATTTAAGCGTTAGTTTATCGCTTGCAGTTACAACACGTTTTTCGATAGTTAGATCGTACGGATTGTTTTTCCACTCTGCGCTTTTACCATCTTTATAAATTTGTGCTTCAAACTTTTTGCCTTGCTCTAAAAAGTCGAGTTTTACCTCAACAGTTCTGGCTTTTTCGTCAGTAACAGCACCTAAGTACCAATCATTTCCTGAGTATTTAGTGCTTTTACGTTCTTTACGGGCAAATACAATAAAGTCGCCTACTTCACCATCAATAGCAATACTTTGCTGCCAATCTGTTGGTACGTCTTGAATGAATTGAAACGCATCGGGCTTAGCCAAATAGTTTTTAGGTAAGTCGGCAGCCATTTGAATTGGGCTATACAAAACAACATAAAGTGCAAGTTGTTTGGCAAGTGTAGTTTGTGGGCGGTTTGTATCGCCTCCTAAACCATTAAAGCTCATATCAAAAATACCTGGCGTAAAGTCCATAGGGCCAGAGAGCATGCGGGTAAAGGCAAGCATTGGTACGTGTTCTGGTGGGTTAGGTGGTGAACCCCATGCATTGTATTCTTGTCCGCGTGCGCCTTCGCGCGCAATCCAGTTTGGATAAGTACGGCGCAGGCCTGTATCTTTAATTGGCTCGTGCGTATTGATGCTAATTTTATGTTTAGCTGCAAGTTTTACGTTATAAAGGTATTCGTTAACCATAAATTGGCCGTCATGCCATTCATGGCGCGCAATACCGTTTTTGTCTATACGTTTTATATTTCCGCCATCGGCTACATAACCTGTTTTTACTTGGCTGACGTTTGATTTTTCGTAAAGTGTAAAGGCATCTTCCATTTGGTCTCGGTAGTTGCTTACATTGCCTGATGTTTCGTGATGGCCAATGAGCTGTACGCCTTTTTCTTTGCCGTATTGAGTCAGCGCTGCTATATCAAAATCGTCGTACGGTTTGGTAAAGTTAAATACATCGCCATTAAAGTACCAATCGCCATCCCAGCCAATATTCCAGCCTTCAACGAGTACGCCATCAAAACCATACTGCGCTGCAAAATCCATATAGTATTTTGTGGTTTGCGTAGTGGCGCCGTGTTTTTTACCGCTACCCCAAGTTTGCGTGTTTATATGCATACCCCACCAAATACCGACGTATTTGCCAGGTTTAACCCACGACACGTCACCGAGTTTATTAGGCTCGTTTAAATTTAGTATTATATCTGAATTAACTAGGCCAACAGCGCTGTCGGCTATTTGAATGGTGCGCCATGGTGTTTTAAAAGCACCTTGCTTTTTAACGGCAACACCATCTGACCAAGGGGTTAAGTCTGCTGTAAATGTGCCTGGACGGCGCTGATTAAGCACCATACCCGCGTAATCAACAAGAGCGGCTTCATGAATACTAATATGAGTACCGTCACTTGTTTTAAACGTAAATGGTGTGTGAGCTAGTGGAGCTTCGTTAAGCGCGGTGGTGTTATAAACATATTCGTAGCGGTTCCAGCCACGAGCAGGTATCCACCATGCTGTTGCATCATGGCTATTGTTTATTGCAAATTCAGTCAGCTCTTTGGTTATTTCTGTATGTTCGAAGCCGGTTTGTTGTGGCACTTCGTATCTAAAACCTACACCACTATCAAATGCTTTAAATCGAATGGTGTAGGTGCCTTTATTTGGCTCGTTTTTTGTAAAGGTAACGGCTACTTCGTTATATTCGTCAACAACATTTTGGCGCTCGCCCCAGGGTTGTTGCCACTGTGTATTAACGCTTTGTTGTTTAATGCTTTTAATTTTAAAGCCGTCGCTAAAGGCCGCTTGTGTTTTAAATTCAAACCCCAGTAAAGATTTGTTTATAACCGCTTTGTTTTTAAATTTTATTGCGTAGCTTGGCGTGTTGTTTTCGTCAGAGATGCTTACTGTTATTTGTGTGTTTGGCGATTTTAGCTCTACGGTTTGTCCGTAGCTATTACTAGCAAAGGCTAAAAGCATAAGTGCAGGAATTCTCATGGTGTGTCCTTAGATGAGTCGGTGGTGACATTTAAGGATAATGACTGTTGATGATTAATACGACTGCCTACATACGTATTCAATGTTTTAAAAAATAGAAAGAATTTGGTGGCTTAATCGGTCTATAATGTAAACAAATTGATAATAGCGACAAGAAAATGATAAAAAGCTTACTTTGTGTATTTTTACTAAGTGTTAGTACTGGAGTTTTTGCAGCAAATATTACAATTAAAAATGCTAATAATGACCCGTTACCTAATGCTGTTGTATGGCTAACTGCAGGAGGCCCCTCTAGCGTTATTCCTCCAGAAGCACCTTATGCGATGACCCAGCAAAATCGAGAATTTAAGCCGCGTATTTTAGTTGTCCCACAAAAAGCAAAGGTAGAGTTTCCGAATGCGGACTCAATCATGCATCATGTTTATTCATTTTCTAAAGCCAAAACGTTCGAATTAAAGCTATATAAGGAGCACCCAAAAGCGCCCATTACTTTTGATCAAACGGGTGTTGTTGAGCTTGGCTGTAATATTCATGATTGGATGTTAGGTTATATTGTGGTGGTAGATAGTACTATTTTTGCAATCACTGATGAAAATGGCCATGTTGATTTAAATGCCAATGCAGGCGAATACACGTTAAGTGTTTGGCATTCTGGATTTAGTGATATTAGTAAGGTTGAATCTCAAACTATTACTGTGGCTACTAACCCGATCACTTATAAAGTAAAGCAGGAAATTGCGGAGCAAATTGACTTTGCTACGGATGAATTTGATGATTATTAATAGGCTAACGAGGCTGATATTTTTAGCCGGTGCTTTATGTTTTAGTAATGCATTGTATGCACAAGTAAAAGGCTTGATACAAATTAGAGCCGTGCAGGGTGACGATACACGTAGCTTCCAAGAGGGCGGCCTTGGGCTATATCGGCACGATACTAAAAGCGACGAACTTATTTTATCCCAAGGTATTTTAGATTTTAATGTTGATTTAGCATCTAGTTGGTCGGCTCATGGGGTGTTAAATGCGAATCAAGATCCTGACGTTGGCCTTGGTTTTACGCAAGCTTATGTAAAGTATCAGCCGCTATCTAACAGCAACTATAAATGGCATGTGCGTGTAGGGGGCTTTTATCCACTTATGTCGCTTGAAAACCCTGATATAGGATGGACTTCTCCTTATAACTATACAAACTCAGCTATTAATAGCTGGATAGGCGAGGAAGTACGCACTGTTGGCGCAGAGGTAACTATTAAGCGCCCAGCAAAACGTTTTAACAGCGCTCATAGCTTTAGTTTTGTAGGTGCTACATTTAAAGGCAATGACCCTGCCGGTACTTTACTTGCTTGGCGTGGTTTTGCATTACACGATAGGCAAACTACATTTAACGAAAGTGTTAAATTTGCGCCTGTAGCGGCATTAAATACGTATGAATTACGCTGGTAAGCTAATCAGGTTTTACCGTTTGAAGAAGTAGACGGACGTTTTGGCTATTACGCTGGCGTACACTGGGATTACTTAAAAAAATCACAATTTCGAATTTATTATTACAACAATAACGGTGACCCAACCACACTTAATATTAGTACAGGGCAGTATGCTTGGGATACTCGCTTTACAAGCGCCGCTTGGCTTTATAAGTTTAATAATAAAACCCGCTTTATAGCACAGGTACTTAATGGTAAAACCGAAATGGGCGCTAATGCTTTAATTGATAATGCCTTTTACAGCCATTATTTAATGTTAAGCCATAAAGAAGGCAAGCATCGAGTTTCTGTACGCTTCGATTACTTTAAAGTGACAGATAACGACACCACTGCGTTTGATCCTAATGCAAGCAATGGGGAAGGTTTAACCGCAACATGGCGCTACCAGCTCACTAATAAACTACAAATAGGGGTTGAAGGTTCTGCACTTAAAAGTGTTGCAAAAAATAGAGAGCCAATTGGATTTAATGAACGAATCTCGCAGCAGCAAATAATGCTAAACGCTCAATGGCGATTTTAGAAGTATAAAAAAGGGAGCATTTAAAGCTCCCTTTTTAGTTTAATAAAATTGGTATAGATTATACCAACCTGCATAAATCTTTGATCAATTTAACGAATTAAATTGCACTATAACGTCGTTAAAAATTTTTTATTTAGAACAACTAGATACAAAAATTTTTGCCTAGTTCTAGCGTAATTTTCTT
>NZ_JACGWD010000100.1:0-11638 GCF_014077565.1 Pseudoalteromonas sp. 5Ae-yellow | reverse complement strand
TTTTTTACGTTATGCTAATAGTAGTTTTAATAAATATGAGTATTATCTATGCCGTCGTCAAAAGTTGTTTTTCGTTTTTTAGCAGAGCCTACCGATGTTAATTTTGGTGGTAAAGTTCATGGTGGGGCCGTCATGAAATGGATTGACCAAGCAGGCTATGCATGTGCTGCGGGTTGGAGTGGTCACTACTGCGTAACGGTTTCGGTTGCGGGTGTTAAATTTAGACGCCCAATTCTAGTAGGTCAAATAGTCGAAGTAGAAGCTAAAATTGCCCATACGGGTAGAAGTAGTATGCAAATATTTATACAAGTGCGTTGTGGCGATCCAAAAACACAAAATATGGTTGAAACAAATCATTGTGTTATCAGCTTTATCGCAATGGATGAAACGGGTTACCCTATAGAAGTGCCTTCGTTTAAAGCTGTAACAGAAGAAGATATTAAATTAGAAAATTACGCTATAAAAATGAAAGAAATAGCAATTGAAACAGAAAACTTGCTTCATACAGTGTAATTACTAGTTTAAATAATTCAGGCTATGTAAAAAACTCATTATACTTTGTAAAACATACAACTTATTTTAGAGTACTCAATTACACAAAAGTTCACTTTGATTATAAAACACGCTAAACACCGTAAAAACCAATACAAAAGAATTAATTAAGGCGTGTTTTTAATTCATTTTAATATTGGCACGCTCGCTGCAAGTAGATAATTGAAGTTTGATTAATGAAATCAAGCATTTGATTATTTTTTGTAAAGGAGCTATTCAATGATTAAAACACTTTCTCTTTCAGCTATTGCACTAGCAACACTGGGTTTTAACTCTGCAGCACACGCTGACATTTCTGATTTCGATTCTCCACGTATTTATACTGGTATCGGTTACGGTCAATATTCTTTTGAATTTGAAGACAGTGACAACGACACTGACTTTGACGACGATGCTCAAATGCTTAAGGGTTACGTTGGTGCACAATTTAACGAGTACTTAAGCTTAGAGCTTGCTTATCAAAACTTTGATGAAGTAAGTGATATAGACAGCAAAGCTGAAATTGATGGCGTATCCCTTGCCGCACGTTTGGGCTACCCTATAACAGAAAGCTTTTCTGTGTATGCAAAAGGCGGTTGGCTTGAATGGGATGCAGATTACACACAAGATTTACCAGTAGGTGGCGTATCAGCGTCTACAGATGGTGGTGATGCATTTTACGGCGCTGGTATTGAATACGCGCTTACAACAAATGTACAGTTTCGTTTAGAGTACGAACGCTATAAACTTGATGACGATATTGACCCAGATATGGATGTAGCGTCTGTATCAGTTCAATACATGTTTTAATTAGTTTTTAGTATGTATAAAAGGTAAGCCTTAGGGCTTACCTTTTTTGTTTTAGGCTCTTTTTAAATATATTAATATAAACCAATCAGTCCAATAAATAACTTTAAACCGTATAGTTTATAATGCCAATTGCATTAAATAAGCGTTCTATTATAACACTAAGAAAATAGCGCAATAACAAGGCAAATATAATTTATAGTTGTTATCACAAATTGCTCCCTGCATTGCTCTACCTCCTGCATCCATACAGTCAACTATGAATAATTCTTAACAAAGTAAGTGCGCTATTTAATGCGGTAGAATAATCATATTTTTAATAAAATTGGTATACGCAATAAACTTGCTTACATTAATGCCATAAATGTTAAATGCGGGTAGAATAGCGCTCTATTTTATTTGTACCCGAGTACTATGAGCGATTATACCATTTCGGCTATTGGCCACATTCAATCTTCTTATAAACAAAAGTTTGCTATACCTAGGCAACCACGTTTAGTGCCACAAGCTAAAGCAAAGCTTATATTTGCCCCCGATTTTAATCGCGAAGAGTTTGTACGTGGTTTAGATGAATTTACTCATATATGGTTGTTATTTCGTTTTCATGAAACAGCCGATAAAGGTTATTCTGCCATGGTGCGCCCGCCTCGTTTGGGTGGCAATGAGCGAAAAGGTGTATTTGCGACCCGTGCTACATTCAGACCAAACGCAATTGGAATGAGCGCCGTAAAACTTGAAGGTATTGAATATAAAAACGGACAACTTAGCTTATTACTCGCTGGCATTGATTTACTTGATGGCACACCGATTATTGACATAAAACCGTATTTGCCGTATTCAGACTCTATGCCGGATGCAAGTGCTGGCTTTGCTGACACGCGCCCAGAAACACAAATGACGGTTGAATTTAGCCCTCAAGCAATTGAGTTTGTTAATGCGCAAACACAATACCCAGATTTACATGATTTTATTGCCAATGTTTTAAAACAAGATCCCCGCCCTGCATATAAAAAACAAAAAGACGGCGAGCAGAGCTATGGTATGACTTTGTATAATTATAATATTCGCTGGCAAGTCAATGGCGAGCATAACGTAGTAACAAGCATAGAAAAAAACTAAATAACTCAGTTAGCGCTTTAGTGTAAAAGCATCCGCTGGTAAACTTAAGCTCTATTAAAAGAATATAATTACTCTATTTCGGAAAAAACATGCGTACAAGCCAATATATACTCGCAACACTTAAAGAAACGCCATCAGATGCTGAAATCGTGTCGCATCAGTTAATGCTTAGAGCCGGTATGATCCGTCGCGTCGCTTCGGGTTTATACACTTGGTTACCCTCTGGTTTACGCGTGCTACGTAAAGTAGAAAACATTGTACGTGAAGAGATGGACAAAGCGGGTGCAATTGAAATGCTAATGCCTGTTATTCAACCTGCTGATTTGTGGGAAGAGTCTGGCCGTTGGAATGAATTTGGTCCTGAGCTTATGCGCTTTACAGACCGTCATAACCGTACATTTGCACTTGGCCCAACACACGAAGAAGTAATAACTGATTTCGTACGTAAAGAAATAAGCAGCTACAAGCAGTTACCAGTTACTTTATATCAAGTACAAACTAAAGTACGCGACGAACGTCGTCCTCGTTTTGGTGTAATGCGTGCTCGTGAATTTACAATGAAAGATGCCTACTCTTTTCACTTAAGTGAAGAGTGTTTAGATGCGACTTATCAAGCGATGCACAAAGCATATTGTAATATTTTTGAGCGTTTAGGCCTTGATTACCGCCCTGTTATAGCCGATACAGGCTCTATTGGTGGTAGCGTATCGCACGAGTTTCATGTACTTGCTGAGTCGGGCGAAGATGCCATTGCATTTAGTGATGGCAGTGATTACGCCGCTAATATTGAAAAAGCAGAAGCACTGGCACCAAGCGAGCCTCGCCCTGAAGCATCAAAAGAGCTTAAAGCGTTTCCAACTCCTGATGCTAAAACGATTAACGAGCTTAAAAAACACTACGGTGTTAAGCCACATCGCGGTGTTAAAACGTTAATTGTTTATGGTACGCCTGATGAAAACGAAGTACGTACTCTAGTAGCCTTAGTACTGCGTGGCGATCACGAATTAAATGAACTAAAAGCTGAAAAGCACCCATTAGTAGACTCTCCGCTTGAAATGGCAACAGAGGCAGATATTATTGCTGCTATTGGCGCAAAACCTGGCTCATTAGGTCCGGTTGGCTTATCTATGCCTATTATTGTTGATAGAGCCGCTAACATACTTGCTGATTTTGTTGCCGGTGCAAATAAAGACGACGAGCATTACAGCGGTATTAACTGGGATCGTGACGTAACAGATTACGAAGTTGCTGATATTCGTAATATTGTTGAAGGCGATATGAGCCCATGTGGCCAAGGCGTTTTACAAATTAAACGTGGTATTGAAGTAGGTCATATTTTCCAACTTGGCACTAAATACTCAGAAGCGATGAAAGCGGGTGTATTAAACGAAGGTGGTAAAAACCAAACCATGACTATGGGTTGTTACGGTATTGGTGTTTCACGTATTGTTGCCGCTGCTATCGAGCAGAACAACGATCAATACGGGATCATTTGGCCAAAATCAATCGCGCCATTCGATTTAGCAATTGTTCCAATGAACATGCACAAATCGCATCGTATTCCTGATATAGCAAATAACCTTTACCAAGGTTTAAAAGATGCAGGTCTTGATGTGTTATTTGATGACCGTAAAGAACGCCCTGGTGTTATGTTTAATGACATGGAGCTAATTGGTGTACCTTACACGCTTGTAATTGGTGAGCGTAACCTTGACGAGAATAAAGTTGAGCTTAAAAACCGCCGCACCGGTGAAAAGCTAATGATTGATATTGACACTGCAATTGATGCAATTAAAGCGGCTGTTAAAGGTTAATAACACGCACGCTCAAAATAGACTAAAAGGCCGCATTTAAAATGCGGCCTTTTTTATGCGCGATTAATAGCAATACGTAATAATAGCTGCTCAATGACTCACCTTTCCTAGCTTTGTAGAAATCATTTAATTACGTGCCTTGGTATAAATTGTCATGGAGGCTTCGCTAAAGTGTCTCATAAGTGTCATTAGGTTTATCTACAGTGTTTAATTATTACACTATGGATGACGGGCATGACAAACAATCAACTGCGTAAAAAACAACATTATCCAGCCATTTGGATATCTGATGTTCATTTAGGTTACAAAGATTGTAAAGCTGATTACTTACTTGATTTTTTAAACTCGGTAGAATCCGACACACTTTATTTAGTGGGTGATATTATTGACTTATGGTCAATGAAGCGACAGTTTTATTGGCACCCTTCGCATTATCAAGTATTGAGCTGTATACAACAAAAAGCAGTTAACGGTACACGCGTCATTTATATACCCGGTAATCATGACGAAACGTTTAGGAACTATATAAATCAAACGTTATTTGGTATTGAAATCCACCAGCAGTTTATTCACACCACTAAAGCTAATAAACGTTTTTTACTCGTACACGGTGATGATTTTGATTCCGCGACACGCTATAACAAACTTATTAGTATCGCGGGCGATGCAGGATACGACTTTTTATTATTTTTAAACCGCTGGACCAATCGTATTCGAAAGCTATTTGGTGGTAATTACTACTCGCTTGCATCATGGATAAAAGCTCGCGTACACAAAGCACGTGAAGCAATTAAAGCCTTCGAAGATGCCGCAATTCATGAAGCTAAAAAGCAAAACGTAGACGGTATTATTTGTGGACACATTCATCATCCCAAAATAAAAGTAGGTGACGGAATTATGTATTGTAACGATGGAGATTGGATTGAGAGCTGTACAGCGCTGGTAGAGCAGCAAGATGGAAAAATTGAATTACTACATTGGTCAGACACACAATCCGTACTCGATAGCGCCGACATAACAAAGTTAAATATATCAACGGATGCTAAACCAAAAAAATCAGCTGCATAAGCAGCTGATTCTCAATTAATAACTATTAACTTAGCCAGGTGATTAACTTATCTTTTAGCGTTCTTGGCTTGATTGGTTTAGTAATATAGTCGTTCATGCCTGCAGTTAAACAACGCTCTCTATCACCTTCCATCGCGCTTGCTGTCATAGCAATAATAGGAATGTGTGTGTAATCGACTCCGGCTTTACTACTTCTGATTTCACTTGTTGTATCGTACCCATTTAGATTAGGCATTTGGCAGTCCATTAAAATTACATCAAAGGATTGTTCTGTGTTTTCTCTCAATGCTTCTAATGCTTCTACGCCATCTGATGCACAGGTGATTTTTACTTTAGTTCGTTTTAAAATCGCCTTAGCTACTTCAATGTTTATCATATTATCGTCTACTAATAATATATGATAAGCAGAAAGGTCAGGCTCTACTTGTTCTTCTGTTAAGCCTTTGGGTGGCGCTATAATACAGTCATTACTAGCACCAAATAAGCTGGCTAACTTATAGCTGAATTGATCTTGGGTAAGCGGTTTATTTAAAATATGGCTACCTTCAGGTAACACCATTTTAGTTGGTTTATCGGTCACCATGTCGCGTAAAATTAAAACATACTTTTTATTAAACTGTTTACAGTAATTAATAAGGGCATCAATTTGAGGGTGCTCATCATCAATCAATAATAAGTCAGCCTCAAATTCTTTATGCTCACTAAAGTAGTCGAGTCTTATAATGTTTTCTGCATTCACTTTACAAGTTAATAGCAACAAATCGCACACATTTTGATAGACATTATCGCGCGCTATTAATGCAGCTACGCTAATGCTAGTAGCAAGTTCAATACCTGTATTTAGTTTTTTCTCTTGTGCGACGTGTAGCTCAACCGTTGCTGTAAATGTACTACCAACGCCCTTTTCACTTATAACAGTGATATTACCACCCATTAACTGAGCGAGCTTTTTACATATAGATAAACCTAAGCCTGTACCACCAAAGTGGCGGGTTGTGCTTGAGTCTTCTTGTGTAAACACTTCAAATAGTTTGTCTATGTTCTCTGGTGCTATACCAATACCAGTGTCTTTTATTGTAAAGCTCATTAATAACTTTGAGTCGGTAATGTACTTAGAACCAATTGTTAAACTTACTTCACCTCGGTGAGTGAATTTAAAAGCATTATTAACTAAGTTAATTAAAATTTGTTTTAGTCGATGGCTGTCGCCAATAACCATTCTATCTACTACATCTTTTGTATCTAAAAATACTTCAAGACCTTTGCGCTGGCCCTGTAACGCTAAAGAGCTAATCATATCGCTACATACTGTAACAACATCAAATGTATGATTATCAATATCAAGCTTACCCGCTTCTATTTTAGAAAAATCGAGAATATCGTTAATCAAATTCATCAGAGAGTTAGCACTACTATTAGCTAATTTTAAGTAATGGTATTGTTGTTCACATAAGCCATCTTCTTTGAGCATTTCAAGCATACCCAAAACGCCATTCATCGGTGTGCGTATTTCGTGAGATATATTTGCTACAAAGTCACTTTTTGCTTGGCTCGCTGCTAATGCTTGATCAATTGCTCGCTCTAGCTCAACAGTCCTTTGTGATACTTTTAGCTCTAAAGTACTGTTTAAGCCTTCAAGCTCTGATTGAGTATTTTTTAATGAGCTAATATTTCTTAAAATAGCCGCTACCTGATAACGGTTATTGTAGACATCAAAAATACTACTGAGTGTAATTGAAAAGTATTGTTTGTTGCCATAACCATCTGTGTAGATAGCTTCAAACGGCATTTTTGATCCGTTTGAAATAGTCTCTTCTATACAGTTATTATCGGCTTCATTTAAGTTAAATAAAGAAACAAAGTCAGGGCTAGTGCCTGAGATTGAATTACCGAAAACTTCTTTAGCTGTATTATTAAAGTGAACAATTTCGCCGTTTTTCTCAATTGTAAAAATAGCATCCAAAGAATTTTCTATTACTTTATTGTTTTGCTCTTTTAGAGAATTAATTAACAACTTACGGTTTATAAAACGTTGGTATAAAAAGGCAATAACTAAAAATACGCTAAAGAATACCACTAGCATTGCAATAAAGTTTTGACGCCTTTCGTTCACCTTTGCAAACAACGTTTTAGTATCAACACTTACACCAAGCTCTAAAGGTAACATGGCAATATCACCATCAAGCGAAATACGCTTTTTTAACGTGTAAGCAATTGGGTAATTACTTAGCGGTAAAGTGCCTTGCTCTGCCATTGTACTTGCAATGGAAAATTCTTCAGTCCATGTTTTTGCTTTATTAAATTCAAAACCGAAGCGTAATTGAGGGTTTGGATGATATAAAAATTCACCTTCATTATTCATTAGGTAAATTTGTGTTCCTTGTGGAGATTCAACCGTTAAACTTTTTATTAATTTATCAGCAAAGTAGTTAGTGACTAATATTGCAAAAATTTTATTTTTTTCATCAAAAACAGGCTTAGCTACACGAAAAGTACTTATATAAGGTTCTTGTATCTGCCCATTTTCACGGTTGTAGTTAATAGGAGAAATATAAACACTTTTATTATCGAGCATACTCGCTTTTATCATGTAATCGCGTTGGCCTTTCTTTTGTAATTGCAGACCTTGCAGTCGATTAATTTCTCCGAGTTGGTTTCTATCAACCCTGACAACTTCTTGTCCACCATCTTCGAGCGTAATATAGCGAGCTTGCAATATAGTGTCATCAGTCTGCATAAAGCCTGTAAAAATACTTGCTAAACGCTCCTGCCAAATATCAATGGGTGTTCCAAGAATTGGATCAATCAGTTTATTTTCTTTTGCGCGGGTAATACCTTGAATAGGAGGAGTTGCATCTAAAAAGCGGATTGCGGTAACACTATCTTTAAGGTGTTTTTTTAGTGAATGGCTTTTTGTTTCAAGCTCACGTTTTAATTCTATTTGAGCTGAATGGTAAACATCACTTCTTACTTTTTGATCGAACATATATAGAGAAGGCAAAGCTATAAGAACAAATATTATTGTTGCAACGAGCATTAATTTATTATTTTTTGTTACATTCAACAAAATATTTCTTTTTAGCATTTACCTTCACCATAAATTTTTATTGTTATTAGTATAGAGCATTATAGGAATAATTGGACCATCTAACTAATCAGTTATCCTTATTAATTCTAATGTTTTTAAATATTTAAGTACTAATGTACTACCTAAAAAGCTGTATTTGCAAAAGGTTAATTCAAATTAACAAACGTTGGACCTAAAGGACTATTTAGGAATGCTCTGATTGTTCAGACCTTCTTTCACAACAAATATGACTATAACCATGCAGAAAATAAACCCTCCTCCTATACAGATATAGTTGATTATTGGATTAGACTCAGTATCAAGAGTCATTGCTAAGAGCCCATAACTCAAAAGCATTAAACCAATAAGTGACGCAGCCATTAATCTAATGAGTTTTTTTGTGGTTTTTTTCATTCTATTACTCCTTGTTCCCTAGCAATACTTTCTAAATTCTTCAAAAATTGAATCGATACATGCGTTATGTCTTTAATCATAAACTTAGGCTCTATTTTAAGTTCACCTTCATCTATTTCACTGTTACTAACAGTCTTTAAAAAAACAGCTTTGCCTTCATCATGCAGTGATATTTCTGTCGGTATTTGATTTGTTTCATACTTAAATTTACGCATAAAGTCTATTAAAGGCACATCTAAAAAACCAACAAACGTTTTTCCAAAATAAGTATCTTCTCGTGCTCGTTTTAAAAGCCAAGTATATTCAGCAGATGATAGAAATTGGCTTGGGAATGAGCTCGTTTTTACTGTTTGGACTTTTTCATCATCAAAATATCCTATAAATAAATTTTCGCCCTCCTTTTCGTAGGCAATATAATTATTAGGGTCGTTTTTAGGGTCAAGACTCATTTCATAAATTTGTTCTTTAGTAAATCCTGGCGCATATTTCATCATATCAGTAAGAGCTTTATCACCACCTTCTTTATTTACAGAATAATCCAATCTGTATGCGATATTTTTTTGATGATCTAAAATATATTGTCCATCATCTTTAATAGTCATTTCTGTAAAGGTTTTATTTGGCAAAACATAGTCTGTACGAAGGTATTTATCGGTGACTTTTATTTTAATGTATGCAAAATGATTTAGTTCTTTAGTGACTTGATAATTAAGTGCTAGGTTATTTTGTGCGTTTGCATAACCACATAAACTTGCGGTAAGAACGACTATAAATTTAAATATATTTTTCAAAACTTTATCCTTAAAAGTTAGCAACCTAAAAACGGCGTGACCACGCTGCATTGAACTGTAATCAGCGCCTATACAAAAGTACCTATCATTAAGTAGATATAATTTTTGGCAGGCTCATAACAAGTATAATGAGTATAAACAAAAAAACGAATAGCCCCACGTGCCGCTTAAATGGGTAAACCATTTCGCTTGTTCTATCTAATGAAACTGGGTATTTGTATTTTAATAACGAATATACTAGGTCTTCACTATCAACACTCCAGTGCGTCAGCGAAATGCTCTGCCCTTTTGTGGTATTAAAAACAAGCGATATTAAGTGTGACCTTTTTGTAGTTCTGCCAATAGAGTCATCAATTGAATCGTAGTTGTAATTCCATTTAGCCTCAATGCTAATAATATCCTGCTTAGTTAGTGTACGCGGTGTTTTATCAGTGAATAATAACGCGGGTAAATAAAGCTCGTCATCATTTACTATAATGGAGCTTAGAGGCGCTGTTTTTATAAAATAGTATTTATTACAAATAATTACCCTAGCAAAGTAATAGCTTACATAAGTTATTACTAAAAACGCAAAAGATGATTTCCAATTTTGTGATGAATAAGCAATAAATAGCGTAAGCAAAGCAAAACACACGACGACAAAATGAACTAAGCTTTTCTTACTATCAGGGAGCGGTAGCGCGCACCTAAGTATGGGAATATTATTTTTAGCCTCCGCATTACCTAAAATAGTATGTTGCGGAAATATTTTTGTAAATTTGTTTACTGTTGCTGAGTTTGTTTTTTCAGCCTCGGCCTCTTCACGTTTAGCTGCATAAACGCGCTCAACGGTTGAGAGTTTACTCACTACTAGCTGTGCTTGTTTGTCTTGCTTGAAACACCTAAACGTATAAGTGCTCAATTTGCCTTGTGCTGAGGTGTAATTAATATCTATGATATTTACAGCTTTATCTGCTCTAAACGATATTGTGTTTATACTGTTTGTATCAATGGAGTGGTGACTATACGTGAAGATTTCTTTCTTAAAAAAATAAGCCCCCAACTTTATATCTATTTGATTATTGTGTTCATCAAACTTTAACCGGTGTTGAAACATCAAAAGCACAATAATTAATAAAACATCAAGCCCATCGGTTGTATCAAAAATAAAGCCTTGGCTTAAAACACCTAGTACAAGGCCTGCTACAGTTAGCCAAATGAATAGCCATTTAATCGTTTCTAATAGTGATTTTAATATAATTGAATTAGCCAAAATTCCCTCTTTGAATAAAAAAGTATGCTTAGTTACATACTCTCATAATATATAAATACTTAAGATGTTCGAAAAGCCAATTAGCTAGACGCAACAATGATTATCCAACCGTCTTTTTTGGTATATTTAAAGCCACAACCATCCGACACTAAGTTCTTTTCGCCATATTTAGCCTCAATTTTAACTTGAGCAAAAAGAGGTTTTGTCTCTGTTGATATCTTTTGAGATAAAACCTCGAATTCAGGGCTTGTTACATACTTTTGAAACTTTTCCGCCTTTTTACTCAAATATGCAATAGCTCGTTTTTTTTCGTCTTCCGTATCTTTAAAATGCTTTGGTACAAAAGTCATCAAAGTATCAATGTCTTTATCAGCTTTTGCTTGTCTAAACTCTTCGCATTTTTTTATAAATAATGGATCTTGATTATCCTTGGCAGGCAAATTTACGTTAGATTCATCAGCAAAAGCTGCTGTGCTTAAAAATATGATGCTAGAAAGCGCTATTAATTGTGATTTCATTTCAAATCCTTTGTTAACGGAACAAATATGGAGGACGTTGTGTAAATATTAAGCTTTTCCTCATCTACACTGATTGCTGTGGCATCCATAGTAAAATTAAATCCACCATCAGCCTCTGTCCAAGTAAAACTACTAGGGGCTGTTGATCTTTGTAGTACATATATCAATCAGCCCACATTGGTAGCCACATCATAGTAAATGCTAAAGCGAGCATTGAATGATAATTTCGTTCAAGCTTTTCATACCGCGTGGCTATC
>NZ_JACGWD010000096.1:0-13779 GCF_014077565.1 Pseudoalteromonas sp. 5Ae-yellow | reverse complement strand
ATGGACAATGCCAATCCATAATTGGAATCTGACATTGTCGCAATTGGCCATCCACTTCGAAGGTAGGTTAGATGGTGTGCTAGATATTTAGCAACTTAGGCTGACACAGAATTCTGAACGCCCTCAATTGGAGTGGCTGGCTAGTTTAATGCGAGCTTTGATATCACGCGTAAACATTCAACAATCGATTGTACCCAGATAAAAACCCGGCTATGGTTTGTTTATCAAAATAAATAAACCAGTTAATTTATAGGCTCGTTATGTCTCACGGGGGTTTTATCGCTCTATGAATGTTTTTCTAATAATTGCAGGTACATTAAGTGCTGTTGTAGCAACTTTGCATTTAGGTTGTATCTATTTTGGAGGTTCTTGGTATCGGTTCTTCGGTGCAGGAGAGCAAATGGCATTACTTTCTGAGCAAGGAAGTATTCAACCAACTCTTATTACTAGTGTAATTGTTCTGATTCTATCAACTTGGTCATTGTATGCATTTTCAGCCGCAGGTGTTATTTTTAAACTTCCATTCATCCGCCTAGCTCTTGTATTAATAACTTTTATTTAGCCCGCGGTGTTGCTGGATTTTTTTTAATAAATAACCCTATGGGGCGTTCGCCTGAGTTTTGGGTTTGGAGTTCTATTATTTGTTTATTTTTTGGTATTGTTCACTTTGTTGGTTTAAAACAATAATGGGCAAGCTTGTGAGTAAAGTGTAATCTAATAAAGAATCAAACAAGGGCTATTACAATTGGCTTTTGGTAAAGCATTATATTTATAGTTAACTACTGGTCGCTAATAATTGACGGAACAAGGAATATTAAAATGGATAAAATGTCAGTTTACATAACCTCTAAACCTTTAGAAACTTACCCGCAAAAACAAACTTTAAAGGTGGTAGCTGATGAAGTAACTGAAAAAGCGACTGAGCACAAAGCAGCGGTTCAAAGCGACCAAGTGGATATATCCGAAGAAGGAAAAGAAAAAAGTCTGGAAGATCAAAATCGTGAAGCGTTACGTAAATTATCAGGCAATGAAGATGCAAGTCAGGCATCACAATCAGAAGGTGACCCACTTGATGAACAGATTGCTGAAATACAAGAGAAGCTCGAAAAGCTACTACAAGAAGCTGCATTATTACGCAGTAAAGATGATGAAAAGTCGCAGGCTAAAGTGAAGGTGCTAGAAGCTGAAATTACCGGGCTTAACACTCAACTTATTGAATTATTGAGACAGCAATTAGAAGCGGGTAAATAACAAGCACAGTAAGTATATGCAAAGGGAATTGGAGACAAGAACGTTATTAATAACATAATAAAGACGCTCACCTTAATCTTAAAACTAAAGGGGTTAACCCCTGATCTTACTGATCAAATTACTTAATTAACCAAAGTGGCTTATTGAAAGCCGCTACTTACTTTAAAAGCGCAGCGGCTCTTATCCCCTTTGTTAATTAATTTGATGTCATCAACATTAGCTTTGCCTCTTTACCGTCTGTTAATACCGCGACGTTACCTCTATCAGTTATAAACACATCTCTTAACCTGCCTGCGGCCTCTGGAAACACGTGAGACTGGGTAAATTCACCACTTACCAGATTAACGCTGTAGAGCTTTTTATCAACAAGAGTAGTGATAAGCACATGTTGTTGTAATGAAGGAAAAGCGGCATGTTTAGAGCCGTAATACGCCATGCCTGATGGCGCTATTGATGGCGTCCAATTAACACTTGGTTTTTGCATGCCTTTATATTCGGTAAAGGGTGAAATACGCGCTTGCGAGTAATCTTTGCCGTAGGTGATCACAGGCCAGCCGTAATTAGTGCCAGCGGTTAAGTAGTTTAGCTCGTCACCGCCTGCAGGGCCGTGCTCGTGGCTAACAATTTGCTGCGTATCGTAATCATAAACTAAGCCTTGAGGGTTACGGTGACCAAGTGAGTAAACAGCATGTGCATTTTGGTTTTCGTGATTAATAAATGGGTTGTCTGTTGGGGTGGTGCCATCTAGGTTTATACGTAATATTTTACCAAGTTGGCTTGTTATAACCTGTGCTTGCTCTCTAAAGTCAAAGCCATCACCCGTTGAAATTAATAACGTATTGTCGGGTAGGATAAGGGCGCGTCCTGCGTAATGTTGCGGTGTGTTTTTATCAGTCGCTACTTTATAAATAACGTGTGGCTTTGAAAAGTCAGTGCCATTAAACGTGGCTTTGGCAACAACAAGCCTGTTTGCGCTTGCATCACCTTGGGCATAAGTAAAAATAACTTCTTTGGAGTCGTTATAATCTGGTGATAATACAATGTCGAGTAAACCACCTTGGCCTGCAACGTATAAACCTGTTAGGTTTAATTTTACTCTTGATTGCGCATTGTTTTTAACTATAACTACGTGACCATCACGCTCTGTAATTAACCATGTGCCGTTTGGTAGTTCAACCATGCTCCACGGAGACTGTAATTGCGTAGCCAGTGTTTTTGTACTGTATTGCTCCTTTGGTAATGCGGCTTGTGCATTAACAGAAAACGAAAAAAGCGAAAGCAGAGTAAAAAAAGAGATACATTGTTTACCGGGCAAGCCTTTGCTAGCATGACTAGTATAAGAGAAAAGCTTTATTTTAAGTTGAGATAACCATGTCGTTTTTAACACGTATATTGCCTTCATTTTTAGTTTCTTGGTTACTTACATTCACACTTGCTAGCTTGTTTCATAGCCAATACGTTGTCAATGAATTAGTTAATGTAGGTGTAGTGGTGGGCTTTAGTGATCGGGCTAGTTTAACGCTTGATGATTGGCTAGGCTTGCTACCTACCTACGGGGCTATTATTGCTGTGGCACTTGCCATCGCTTTTTTTGCTACAACAAAGCTTAATAAAAAGGTTCAAAAATACAGTACTCAGCTATTTGTTATTGCTGGCATTGTGGCATTTGCTATTGTGTTAATCGCCATTGAATCAATTATGAATATTCATATTATAGCGGGCGCAAGAGGCTGGGGTTTTTATGCTCAACTGCTTGCAGGCGCGGTAGGTGGTTTTGCGTTTTCGCAATTATTTAAGACAGCTAAAACCCAAAAAGCGTGTTGATGTGTGAATATAAGTACGGTTGATACGTTATTTGATGATTAACAAATAAAGGCTGCTGTTTATTGTAAACAGCGGCCTTTAAATATGATTTTTAGAGTTTAATTAAAAAATTAAACTAATTAGTTTGTAGCTACTTAGCCCAAAAATTAGGATTAAAACCGGTAGGGTGACTAGGTTTAAAGCCAAAGAGTTAGTGTAGTTTCCCATAACCCCTTTTTGATTAACCAGCCATACAAGGTAGGTGCTAACAATAGGGAGTAATAACCCGTTAGCCGCTTGTGCGAATATAATCACCGCTACTGGGTCTAAACCTAATGAGGCCACCGCAGCACCAAACAATAAAATAATAATAGCAACGCCTTTAAAGCGTAAGTTACCCATATCGTTTGACCAACCTAACATGCCACATACGGCGTAAGCACCGGCAAGTGGCGCTGTAATAGCGCTTGTTAAACCTGCTGCAAACAAGCCAATAGCAAAAAAGTAATGAGCGGCGTCGCCAAGTAATGGCTCTAGTTGCACGGCCATGTTAGCCGCACTAATTTGCCCCGCATCCGTACCATAAAATGCAACGGAAGCAGTAGATAAAATAGCTAACGTGATGACACCGCCTAAGGTGATTGATAGGCCTGTATCAACATTTGTTTCTTTAATCATTTTTTGCATATCGCTGCTACTGTCGTGTCTGGCAGCGAGCACGCCGGAGTGTAAAAATAAGTTGTACGGCACAATGGTCGTACCGACTAATGCCAATATAGTTGTAATAGAACCTTCAGGCATACTAGGGATAAAACCAGCAAATACATCAGCGAGCGAAGGGGCAGCCATTACAAGTGTTGAGATAAACACTAAACTCATTAAAATAACGAGTAAAATTAGCGCGTTTTCAACCACTTTATGTTTGCCGCTATACAGTAAAGCAGCACTTAAAAAAGCAATAAGTGGTGTCCATAGTTGGGAGTTAATTTGAGGGAATATTTCAATTAACCCCATGCTAGCGCCACTTAAGTTACCCGCTTCATAAGCTGCACTGCCTACGCCAATGGCGCTAATAACTAAAAATATCGCCAAGGATTTAAATAAAGGCGTTTGAATATTAGCTCTAAGAGCTTGTGCTAAATCTTGCCCGGTAGTAACGCCAAGGCGCGCCGCCATGGATTGTAATAATATAGTGGCAATTACTGAAAACAGTAACGTCCATATAAGTGCAAAACCAAAGTTTGCACCTGCCACGCTTGCGGTAGTAATTGTTCCTGGCCCAATGAAGGCTGCAGTGACGAGTAGTCCTGGTCCTAATCGCATAATTGACCTTAATAATGCTAATGCATGTTGCTATTTAAAGTTACATCTTACGTTTAAAATCAATAATTATACGCGATGCCTGTTGAGTTAAAGCTGTCACTTACAGTAAGTGCCTTGCAGCAGTATTCGCTCCTTGACGATTTCTTTTTTATAAGCATATGTTAAAAAAGGGCGCGTAGGATACCAACTTGTATATAAATTTAAAGGGGATACAGTGCGTTTGCATGAATTTCAAACGAATATATAAGCGAGTTAAATAACTGATGCCGATATTTATATAGGCATCAGTATATTTACTTTATTAGGTTTTTAATCGCTTCTAAGCCTTTTTTTAGGGTATCTGCATCGGTAGCATAGTTAATACGAATACACTCGTGCTTGTGCGCCCAGCTGTCGTCAATGCCGATAAAAAAGTTATGCCCAGGAATTACATAAACGTCTTGCTCTTTAAGCTTTTGATACAACACCTCGCTTGTTATTTTTGCATCTTTAAACCACAGCCACATAAAAAATGCACCTTCAACTTTGTGCAAATAAACAGGCAGTTCGGCAAACACTTCGTCAAACAACTCAATCGCTATGTGTGCTTTATTACGATAAAAAGGCAGTACAACATTACGGCACAGTGGCAGTAGTTCGTTGTCGTTAATTAAGCGTGTCACTAAGCTTGGACCAATACTATTTGGCGATAACACCATGCTGCCATTTACCCGGCCAATTGCTTTAATAATCTCATTATTGGCAACCACAATACCGCTGCGTAAACCCGGTAGGCCCAGTTTTGAAAGTGACATACATAAAATAATGTTTGAGTTCCACGTTAGGTTTGCATCGGTGTAAATACAACCTGGGGACGGATCGCCGTATGCGTTATCAATAATGAGTGGAATACCATATTGCTTAGCAAGCAAATCAAGGTGTTTTACTTCATCGTCAGTAATTACATTACCTGTTGGGTTGGTAGGGCGTGATACGCACAGCGCGCTTATGCTGCTGTCGTTTGCTAATGTGTTTTCAACTGCTTTAAAATCAATGACGTATTTAAACTGTTTTGATGTGCTGCCTGTATTTAAAATTTCGATATCAGGCTTTATGGCAACAAACATATCAGCCGATAAACCTTGATCGGCATAACCTATATACTCTGGCGCAAGGGGAAATAAAATCTTTTTGTGGCTGCCATCAGGCATTTCTCCTGCCAACATATTAAACAACACAAAAAAGTTAGCTTGACTGCCATTACCAAGTGCTACGTTATCGGCGTTAATATCCCATGCGTACTCTTTACTTAGCTGGCCAGCTAATGCCCCCCTAAACTCGTCGTTACCGGTTGGGCCATCGTAAAGGCCAAATACTTGCGATACTTTATTGCTGGCAACAAGATTTTGTAATTCACTTAAAAAAACCTCATTTACTTGTGGTACTAATGCGGGGTTACCGCCACCCAGCATAACAATATTAGGATTATTACTGTTTTTAGCCCCGCCTAAATCTTCCATTAACTGAGTAATGCCGTTGGGTTGTGTAAATTTAGTGCCAAAGTTTGAGTAGTTCATAATGCATAGCGTTTGTTAGTAATGGGGAGGGCAGTATAGCGTAAATAAAGGGCTTAAATCCGATGATGAGAATAATTCAATGCTTAGCTTTGTAGTTGGCTATGACAATAAAATTTCTATAAAACAAAGGCTAAGTTAAGATTTTTTAACGCCGTATAAAAACTCTTCGCCGCAGTCCATATACAAATCAAATTTGGTCATAACTTTGGTAAACATGGGGGCATGTAAAAATTCGTTTAACCATGCGCGTACATGCGTGTATTCACTTTGTAAGTACCAGTGTTTATCTACGCGGGCAAACTGTCTAATAAATGGCAGCAGAGCATAGTCGGCTAGGCTTTTTTCATTGCCCATTAGATATTTATGGGTAGTTAGCTTTGCTTCAAATTGCTTAATAAACTCTTCGCAGGCTTTTTGATAATAAATTTGTGCCATGTCTTTTGTACGAGCATAAAATTTGTACTTTTCGAGCACCGGTTTAAATTGCGTGTCGTTTAGCTTAATTAATTCAAGCATGCGCTCAAGTGCTAATGGGTCTTGAGTATGCAGTAAATTATGCGGATCGTTTTGCTTTAAAGCCCACAGCATAATATCTAGGCTTTCATCTATAACTTGATTATTCGGCAACAATAAAACTGGCACCGTGCCTTTTGGCGATATTTTCAAAAGATGCGGCGGCTTATTTTTAGTTTTAATAGCGCGTAGTAAAACGTGTTGCTCTGCCATTAAAATACCCATTCGTGCACGCATTGCGTATGGGCAGTGTTGTAATGAATATAATAATGGCAATGTCATTTTAATACTTACCTTAGCTATTTAAGCCTTCAACATATTGCTGACGTGTTTTTACTTTTACCATGTGATTTAACTGATCGGCCGCGTGTGTTTGCCCACTAATTAAATCTTGAAAATGGGCAAGTAACACGGCTTTATCGAGTTTTTCTTTATCGCCTGAGCCAATGTCGGTTAAATCAATCATAAACTCGTCAAACTTGTCGGCATAATCGGTCACAATATCCATATTTAAAAATTGCTCATGGTTATAAATGCTCGGGTAGCCGCCTTTTTGTTTATCAATAGCAAAGCTAATGCCTTTTACATTGGTAACGGTTGTTTCTTTTTTACAGCTCAGCATACAGCTTGCGTCAATACGTGGTTTTTTACAGCCAACGGTTTGCTGGAAAAAACACTGACGGCTGGTCATCATTAGTATTGGATGATAAATGCTGTACATCATTTTAAAGTTGTTAGGGCGTTTAATACTACGCATTTGTGGTTTGTTTATTTCGTTTGAAATAAACGCGCCTTTTGCGTTTAGATCTTCTTGTAGTGTTAGCAACGCATAAGAGTTTGTAGTGTTTAATAATGGACCTGCAATCCAGTCAAGACCCATTTGCACTGCTTTAAATGCAACGCCTGTGTTATTACTAATAATAAGTTTAGGTTTTACAACCTCGAGTAAACGTACAGCTTCTTCAAAATCTTTACCAATTAACACCGCCGGAAACCACGGAATTAACTGTGGGTGCTCTAAAAATACATTAATGTATTTATCGTTATCGGTTCTAAAGCTCTCTGGCAATTTAAAGTAAACATCGCCACCTGTTAAATCACATAGATGAACGTCTTTTATGTCCGATATTAAAATAGAGAGTGTTGTTTTGTTATCGGCTTTAGGGTGGTTTACTAGTTTTGGCAGTTCAACAGGGGCGAGTACGTCTTTGCCTTCGTTTAATAAAAACGCGACTTGCTTCTTAATACGGGCAAGCTCTTTAAACGGAATGCTCAAGTTGTTGCCTAAGTTTGAGTAATCCATATTTTTAATTTCAAAATTGGCATTACTAAAGGTTTTAAAGCGCTTATCAATGGCAGCAATATCAACAACTGATATATCGGCGGTTTGCATAGGCATTTGCGATTGAACTTCAAAGCGTAGAGGTTGAAGGGCGCTTTGCTCTGCTAGTGTGTTGTCGTGTTTATCGTTTATTGTCAGTGTTACTGTAAGTGGCTGGTTTAATTGACCGCCAAACTCAAAGCGTAGTTCTCGCTTTGAAATATCTAAAAACTCAATCTTCTTTTTAACTAACGTATCAATGTCATTTTTTTCTGCGGCGAGCTCTTGTTGTGCATCGTAAATTTGCACAACCGAAATCGCGTTACTCTTTTCGTTAGCGTGATCAAAGCTATGGTCGCGCGGGTTGTCGGTAAACATGTTTTTTGTCATGTCACCTTGCAAAAACTTATTAGTAAAATTACGGTTAAATACTTTGTATAAGCTTGAATCATCTTCAATTAAATTACCTGTTTGTACAAAGGTATCTATTTGTTTGCGCCAGCTATCAATAACGGTATGTACGTAGTTAGCACCTTTAATGCGGCCTTCTACTTTTAACGAGTCAACACCCGCGGCTACCAACTCCGGTAAATCAAAATAGGCTGAATTATCTTTTAAGTTTAACGGATGTTTGTTACCCATGGCGGTTGGCTCGTATTCATCACGACATGCCTGTGAGCAACGACCACGGTTACCTGAGTTACCCACACTTACTGAGCTTGAATAACATTGCCCCGAAAACGCAATACACAATGCACCATGTACAAACACCTCGGTTAATACATCGCATTTGTGCGCTACGTCGGTCAATATTTTAATTTCAGTTAAGTTAAGCTCGCGCGATAAATTTACACGTGTAGCGCCAATGCGCGCTAAAAACTCAACCTGTGATTCGTTATGGGTGGTTAACTGAGTTGATGCGTGAATATGCAAAGTAGGAAAGTGCTTTTTAACTATATTGAACAACCCTAAATCTTGCACAATAATGCCATCGAGCGTGGTATTTACGAGTTGGTTAAGTAGCTTAAATAGCGCGCCCATTTCGTGCTCTAATATAACTACATTTAGCGTTAAAAATATTTCACAGCCGTATTCATGGGCTAGGCGAAGTGCGCCGTTAAGCTCATCAAACGAAAGATTAGACGCTCGGTTACGTGCATTAAAGGTATCTAATCCACAATAAACCGCATTAGCACCGGCTACAATGGCGGCTTTTACCGCGTTAACATCACCGCCTGGGGCTAATAGTTCAATCTTTCTACTCATTACAATGTCGCTTTGCTCATATTTAATTGCCGCGAATTTTATATGGTTAAGCACGTTAATGCTATTTATTGAGGGATATAATAAAGACTAAAATAAAAGAGTGTATAAAATTACAATTAAGCTGGCTGATTTATTACGTAAACATGTAATAAAATGATAGTTTATAAGCCAGCAACACTTTCAACTTTACTTAGGCGAACCCCATCAGCAATCAAGATCTTAAACAGTTAGATACAGATTTAAAAAGTGATGAATCTGGAATTATTAACACCCAACTAAAAATAGCCACATTTAACCTGTTTAACTATCTTGAGCCGCCCAATGCATACTATGAGTTTGAGAAAATTTATACTGTGCAGCAGTGGGCTAAAAAGCAGCGTTGGATTGTTGATTACTTAACAGAACATGCCCCTGATGTGATTGGTTTTCAGGAAGTGTTTAGCACTGACTCATTAAAAGAGCTAGTAGGCGAGCAAGGTTATAATTACTTTGCTGTAGTTGATACGCCAGAGGTGATTGATGACTTTATTTATAAACGCCCTGTAGTGGCAATCGCCTCTAAATACCCCATAGTTGAAGTAGCAGCGGTTGAGCACGATAGTGAGCTTGCAAATGCGCTTGGCCTTAATAGTGAGTTTACTTTTAGTCGTAAAGTACTAAGAGCAACTATAACGCTGCCGCATATAGGTAATACC
This sequence comes from Pseudoalteromonas sp. 5Ae-yellow, assembly GCF_014077565.1. Classification (NCBI taxonomy): domain Bacteria; kingdom Pseudomonadati; phylum Pseudomonadota; class Gammaproteobacteria; order Alteromonadales; family Pseudoalteromonadaceae; genus Pseudoalteromonas; species Pseudoalteromonas sp. 5Ae-yellow. The sequence continues at coordinate 4,051 of NZ_JACGWD010000096.1, read as the reverse complement.
GATTGTTACGTGGTGCATTTTAAATCTAAGCGCCCAATGATTAATGTCGATGAGCATAATAAAGAGCTTACACCCGAGCAAAACATAATTGAAATTTTAAAAGCGAATGTAGCGGGTGGGTGGGGCTCAACTATTCAGCGTGGCAGTGAAGCTACATTACTAATGATACAAATGATTGCCCGTCGCGAAGCTACGCAACAACCCATGCTATTAATGGGGGACTTTAATAATGAGCTAGCGGATGGCGTATTAAGCCATTTACTGACAAGTACGCTACGCTTTGCGCCTGCATTTGATGCTAAAACCTACCTCGCTAAATATTGTTTAAATGATTCATGGGATTTGTTTGTTAAATCGCAGCTAAGCGAAGATGAACTGTCTAATGGTGAGGCAATGACTAGCGATGAAATAAGCGATAGTGAAAGCAATAGCATTTTTGATTTAGCTGATGAAAACGAAGCAAAAAATGTTAATGCAACTAAGCTTATGCCCTTAAGAGCACCAACACATTATTATGGCGCGAGCAGCTCCGTGCTTGATTATATTTTATTATCTTGTGAGTTTGATGCCAGCTACCTTGGCAGTTTTTTTGAGGTGATTGAGTATAATACTTATGATCGTCACTTAATTAACCCCGAATTTGAGCGTGATGATTTAAGTACCGATCATGGTATTGTGTTAGTTACACTAAAACTAAGAAGCTAGGCTTGCTCTATGTATAATTATGCTAAAATTATAAATTAAAAGTATTCATATAGCAGCAATACTTGATGTATTGCGCCGGTTTGTATATTTTATCACCAGCCTTTTGCATTGTATTAATAATAAATTACTAAAATGGTAAATATGGAATTTTATACCTACTCGAATCATCAGCGAAATATGGATTTAACTTCGCAAATACATAGTTTCATTGTAAAGCGAATTTATAATTTTACATTTTTAGTGAAAGCTTTGTTACTTAAACAGCGCTTACGCACAAGAAACCACCTCATACAATTTAACTAATGAATCTACTGCAGGGCTGCTAAAAAGAGCTGAATTACTTATAGATACTGACGTTATAACAAGTATTGAACTAAGTAAGGCGTTGTTGTTACAAGCGCAAAATGCCGATGACACGTTACTCAGTGCAAAGCTACATAACTTGCTAGGTAAAGCGAATAAAAAAAATAACAATATTAATGAATCGCTCGAGCACTTTTTACAATGCTCTGATTACTACAGCAAATTAAATGATTCACGCAACCAAATAAAGGCGTCTATTAATTATATAAATATATTATTAGAAGAAAAACGTTATGACGAACTTACTACCCGCATTGAAACTTTATTACCAACAACCTTTGTGTATGGCGATGACTTTTTTATAGCGCAAGTGCTCCTTATTAAGGGAGATTCGTTTTATGATCGAAAAAAATACAACAACGCGAACGCGCAATATACATCTGCTTTAAAATACCTTGTTGATGAAGACGAATTAATACAAAGACAGTTAGGTGAAACGTATAAAAAATTAGCTCAGTCGTACGAACGTCTCAAAAATAGGGAGCAAACGGCTCACTTTTATACAAAAGCTTTAGAGATATACACAAGTTTAGGTGATTTAAAGTTAATGGCGCGTACTTTAAATACACTAGCAGAAGCACACCGTTATTTAGATAACTTAGTTTTAGCCCTTGATTACTCCACTCGCGCATTAGAAATACATAAAGAGATTGACGATCCTGTGGGCTTTGCAAAAGCATTACTAGGGGCGGGTATTATTTATCGTCATATTAATCTTTATGAAAAATCACTTAAGCATATAAATGAGGCATATTTATATTATAAAAAAGTAAATAACATGCTTGGAATTGCTAAAACATCAAATCAAATGGGACTGGTATATACACGATTAAGGCAGTTTGATCAGGCCGAATTTTTCTATCAAATAACTATCGATTTGCCAAAAGGTATGGTTGAGAAAAAAACGCTCGCATCAGCTCTAAGAGAAATGGCTGTTATTAACCTCGAATCTGGCGACTTAGCATCAGCAATGCAATATGCTAAAAAAGCTTATATCACTTATAAAAACAAAAACCTTACATCGTACATTTCTACAACAGCACGTATTATTGGTAATATTTATCGTGCCCAAGGAAATAACAACAAGGCTATAGAGTATTACAAAGAGTCATTGTCGTTTGCCAGAGAAACAGGTGGTAAACTTTATGAGATAAAGTCGCTTACTGCGCTTGCGGGCATTTTAATTGGTATTGATACAAATGAGGCGATTTCTTTACTGAAAAGGTCACTCGCTTTATCAACCGAAATAGATGATAAATTACATATGCTATATGCCTATCGTGAAATTCGAATAGCAGAAAAATTGCGTGGTCGTATAGAAGAGTCACTTCGTCATGCAGAAGAAGAAATAGCCCTAACCGATATTATTCAAAATGAAAGAAGTGAAGATAAGTTGGCGCTTGAAAAAGCACATTTGCATTCGTACAAAATGGAAATAGAGCTTGAGACGTTAAGAGAAAAAGAAAAACGCCATCAGCTTGAGCTTGAAAAGAAAAATAATCAAATTGAAATCGCCGCCCAAGCTAGAGTTATATCAGAGCTAGAGCTTTCAAAGAATAAATACGCCAGTATTGCGCTCGCATTTTTATTAGCCGCTTGTTTAGCTATTGTATTACTGGTTTATAGAAGTTTTATTGCCTCTAAAAAACGTAATGAAGAGTTAGACTATTTGGCAGCAAGAGACCCTTTAACCAATTGTTATAACCGTCGTATTTTATTTGAGGTTATGAATCGCGACTTTTTGGATTTACCTCAGATTGAAGAGTACTGTATTTTAATGGTCGATATTGATCACTTTAAAAGCGTTAACGACACCTATGGGCATAGCATTGGCGACACAGTACTTTGTGGCGTAGCCGAGCTTTTACAAGCTAATATACGTAAAAGTGATAGCGTGGCCCGTTTTGGTGGCGAAGAATTTTGTATTATTTTGCCCAACACAACTCAAGAGCAAGCAATACGTATAGCTGAGGCTATTCGTATTAAAGTTGAAAAAGCGACATTTGATGATATTCCTGTTACGTGTAGCTTTGGGGTTACGTCTATTAAATTTAAAGCAAGAACACCTTCTGAGTTGATTGAACAGGCTGATTTAGCTCTTTATGAGGCTAAGTCCTTGGGGCGTAATCAGGTAGCGTTATGGGATGCTTCGCTTGAAGAGTTAACTTTATAGATCGGAGTAAATCCAGCAGTATACAGTTTAGTTTTGATGTTATTTTTTAAAATTATAACAAGTAAATTTTATACAATGCTGTGTGTTACTTACATATGTAATTAGGATTATTAGATTAACCCTTTGAATATCAGTGTACTAACTTAGGCTTTAAAATTGCAATCAATACTAAGTTAAAAACAAAACAAGGGATTTAATAATGACTGAAGTTGCACTTTCGGCCTATTTGGCATTTTACCTCTATTTAATTATGTTGCTTGTACAGTGGGCTGTGGCTACGTTTAGCAAAGCTAAAGAACCAAATGCTGTACCAGGTAAAATTGACGAGGATTTATCGCACGACAGCTTTATATTTAGAGCACATCGTACGTTTCATAATACGCTTGAAAACAGTGCATTATTTATAGGTACGGTGTCATTTGCGTTTGTAATTAATTTTCAAAGCCCGATTTTTGCAATGTGTATTTGGGTGTATTTAATTGCGCGTTTAATTCACATGGCGCTGTACTACGCTATAGCAACGGAGAAAAACCCAAGCCCACGTAGTTACTTTTTTTTAATCGGCGTACTTGCTAATGTGGTTATGCTGATAATGATAGGGTTAAGACTAATCTCTTAATTTATAAAAAAGTTATAAAATTTATTTATAACGATAAAAAAAGCGAAGAGCCTCTAAGGCATCTTCGCTTTTTTGTTTGCCCAGCGAAGCTGGCAAACCCGATAGGCTGAAAGATGCCTTATTACCCTGACTAAGGGGAAGATAATCTGAATGGCAAGGGCGTCACTGGCCAACGGTGGGGTCTGAAGGAA
>NZ_JACGWD010000191.1:0-299 GCF_014077565.1 Pseudoalteromonas sp. 5Ae-yellow | reverse complement strand
TTATCTGATGACCACATTTTCTGATTTCTCGAGCCCAAAAATGAGAAGTTGCACAGGCCTCTAAAGCAACTAAACACGTAGTGTGTTGTTGGAAAAAAGATAACACTTGCGCACGCTTTAACATTTTCTTTTTAACTAAGCGCCCTTGTTCATTGCAGCACACCACATGGAAAAATCTTTTTGCTATGTCTAAACCAATTGTTGTAATCTTCATTTTGGTCTTCTCCCTTTGATTATTGTAACCACTTTAATCATGGCACATAGATGCCGTATAGGGAGGAGACCATTACATCAGGTTA
>NZ_JACGWD010000124.1:0-4750 GCF_014077565.1 Pseudoalteromonas sp. 5Ae-yellow | reverse complement strand
CTGCCGAACCATTTATGAGTTTTCGACTCAGCTTTATACTATTCAATTTGTAAAAAAGAGTTCGCTGCCGAACCATTTATGAGTTTTCGACTCAGCTTTATACTATTCAATTTGTAAAAAAGAGTTCAGCGCCGAACGGTTTATGGGTTTTCGGCTTGGTTTTATACTATTCAATTTGGAAAAAGAGTTCGACGCCGAACTGTTTATGGTTTTTTGGCCCAGCTTCATACTATTTAATTTGTAGAAAAGAGTTCTAACGTGAACCAAAGCTCGCAAAAAATAAGAGCTTTACTCATGCTGTCTCCCGCTGGAACTTTGATATAGCTTAATAAGTATTAATAGAGCTTCTTTGATATATACTTAAAGAGTGATTCATAGGTATTTAATCGATGGCTTCGCATTCTAGCTGATAAGTAGAGTGGATCAGACCATATCGCTATAAAAAATGGATTAAATCCATGAATGCATACGACGTTAGGAATGTGGATTAAATGTAGCTTAAAATAAATCTATGAATTTTTAACTTCTTTTGGAACTGCGAAAAAATTACCCTGCTTGAATAACGTATATCATCAAAATAAGCATTAATATGCTCAACCATGTTATCACCTCAGAGTTTGGGTGGATCTCACGGCACAATCCGAATTGCCTTCTCTTATAAGTGAAGCATGATAGTTATAAACATTTCTATTTAGTGCTGTAAGTTAGGGGACTTTGCATTTACTCCGTGTTTAACGTAATAGGTCATAAGCTCAGCTTTGTGTTAAGTTAGGTGTCAACGAGCTTATTTTGGTAAGGGCCAGCAGGGTTAATTAGTTATTTTTTCTAGCAAGCTTCAAGTACCGAATTTTACCAGTATCACTATAAGTTGTTTTATTTATAGCCCATACTTTGGCTAGTGGTCTTTGTTAAGTGGTTAAGCTAAGATTAAATTAATATTAATCAGCTTAAGTAAGGTTTTTTATATGCATACTGCTTTTAGGCCTCATTATAATCCCGACCTTTTAGATGTGCTGAGCAATAGACGAATTAATCTTAATTCAAATCCTTTAGACGAAATCGATTTTTTAAGCCAGCGTTTGGATATCAGTAGCATTGAAAGATTGCGATGTGAATTAAACTGGGATAGAGAAACATTCCTTAAAGTGATCGGTATAAATACGCGGGACATTGGCAATTATAAAAAAGGTGGTCAACTTTTAAATATTACAGTCGTTGAAAATATTGTTGAGCTGGCCAAAGTAGCCACTGTGTGTCTTCATTACTTTGGAAGTGTTGAACGTTGGAATAGATGGTTAAATCAAGAGAGCATACAATTTAATAACGCACCGCCGCTTGCTGTTATTCATACAATCCGTGGTCGTGAATTAATAAAAAAAATGATTGTTAGTCTGCAAAATGGCTACGCAGCTTAAATGAAATACGGCCCAATTGATTGTACTCGCCAAACATAAGTGTTGTTAGTTTAAGCCCGATGTCCATATCGAAAACCTGCAAGTATTTTTAATTGATTAAATTAAATCGGCTAGGGGTGCTGCTAGGATGCTTACACTTTATCCTTCCGAACGGCGCGTTAAAAAATGCAACAAGGCTATTTTAAACTTTTTTATAAGAGGAGAGAGAGTTTGTCACTGCTTGAGTAGTTTCAGAAATACTAAAGAGGGTCACATTTAATGTAGACCCTCTTCTTACATCTAAAATTATTTTAATAAACATATCATTGATATATAACTCTTCTAATCAAATAGCCTCGTATTGTTTTATATTGTACAAGAGATCAGCTAAACGTGAGTTAAGCAGTGAACTTCTGTAACCTGCTTTTTGCAGAGTCTTTAATTTTTCCAAATATAATTTAATTTCAGCTAAGTTATCTGAAAGTCCCTTATATACCAGTATTTCAGGAAGGCTTAATAAAAGCATGTCGTATGGAAAATCTTTCTTTATTATCTGAAGGAATTTAGCTTCTTTTTTATTACACTGAATGGGGAACTCTATGCCGTCTCCTCTACAAAGGTCATTTGTCAGCATACCTCCCCAATTGTTAGCATCAGGGTTTTCCTGAACATATTTAATGTGTGCATCAATGAACTGAACATATAATTTACCTACATCATTGGTTATTTGTATTTGTTCAAGCTGCTCTTTTTCGATTCGGTACACGTCTGGAATATAAGGATATTTGATTTCTTTTACAAATGAGTCTTTATCAATAAGCTTTAAATTAAGTGATAATTTCATAGCTAAAGCGATAGGATCTTTCTCTGAAAATAGGTACTCATCGAATTGAACCAATTTTCCAGCTAATTGATTGCTTTGCGAATATCTAAGAGAGCAAAACCCGGCAGCAAGAGAGTACAATCTATCTTTTAATACTTTGCGAGATTCATAACCCACTGAAAAATTATATTGTGTAGCTGGATATATATAATTTCTACACCCCCAATCATTTTGATCATCATGGCTATAATATGCATAAAAATAATAAGTAGCGTGTGGATAACCTTCATCTCTTAATTTACGTGCTATTTTATCGGCTTCTTCACTGGCCCCAGCTAAATTTCCCAATTTATGCGCCCTGATTAGTTGGGCTTGCTCTGGGCTTTTCATTATTTCAGGAGAATAAGGTTTACCGTATTTATTAATATTTGGTGGAGGGGTAGATTTACATCCAGTAAATAATAATACTAACAAATAAGTTATTACTATCTTTTTCAATTGTTTATTCCTTAACGTTAAGATATTCATCAAATCTAATGATACCTAAATTTTATTTTTTGTATTACTTTTTCTGCATTTAATAGGAGTATAGTGCTACCTTTATTGTCCGCTAGTTAGGGTGAAGTAGGGAGCTCGATTTGTAATGAGTTCACCTAAACTTAGCTTAGGCGCCCGTAAAAAGCCTCAGTGTTAATCCTAGAGTCGAGTAACATAATTAGTAGCGTAACCGTGCACGCTTATTTGCTTTTGCTTTAGATATCAGTTGCCTTTACTTACTTAATAGCTACATTTTACTATAAAAAGCGTTGAGGTCTTTCAGGCCTTTTAAAAGTGATTTTTCCTAAAATTCTAGATGTTATGCGCCCCTTTTCATTCACCTGTTTTATTTGGTTATCTGCGTTTATTCACAGGTTTTAGCTGGTCAATACTGTCTCAAATGCTTAAGTCGGCGCGTATTTGCGTCTCATGGGTAAAATGGGGCGGGTGCAAAGCTAAGCGGTAAAAGGGCTGTCGGGGAGGGGCGTGTTTTCTTCTAATAGCGGGAACTCTTGGTTAAAAGTGCAAGCTTGCTTATATAGTGACCTTAGAAATCACTTTTTCTCAGTATTCTTGTTATCAAGTCTAAAGTAGCAAAACATATAATACTCTACGGTGTGGACATAAATGACGGGCTCTAAATACTCCATGGCATGTAGTTTTCACCCTGAGTCAAGGTATCTGGCAGTGATTAAACTTTAGGCGGGGCTTTATACCCCGCTTTTTATAAAGTTAAATTACATTAGCGCGAAGTAAATTCGCACCTACAGGGTGAATATACCGTAAGTGGTGTTTTATACCTCGCACCCTGCGCTTTATAGGCGGTTAAAAATTAGCAAATACACCTAACCTAGCAAACGTTTCCCCGTACACATCCTTACCTTGGTACAACTCAGCTCCCCAACTTTTTGCGCCCATTATTGGGTTACTCAACTTACGTGTGTATGCCGTTTGCAGTTCGTAACTTGTTTTATAGCCACTGCGTTTATTTTCAAGCATACGGATAGTTGTATTTAAGCTTTCTATTTTACTTAATTGCCAATGCCAGTTTACGCTCATCGATTTAGCCGGAGTGTAGTCTGTGTAGTCGTGTTCATCACCCGCCCAGTGGCCAATTACGTTGCCTGAGTTACGGTTGCCATCTTGATATATACTATTTGCATACCAGCTCTTTTGTAAGTTACTGTGCTCGAAGCGTAAACTGTGGTTGTTGGCAATAAAAGGTAAATAAATACCAAAGCTATATGCATTATTGCGAGAACCACCCAATGTATCTTCAAGTGCTATTTCACCGTATAACTCGTAAGGAAGTGCATAAATACTATTGTTATACGCAAAAGTAATTGAGCCTAACTGATCTCCAAGCTCAAAATCTGCATCAACTTCCTCGGCATCTGAGCGAGTTATATTATCTTTAGTGCCAGGGGTAAAAAAACCTTCCGCAAAGTCTTTTAACGTAACGCTTCGCGGCCCACCACCAAATTGCATTAAGCGACTCAAGCCTATTGTTAGATTATCGGTTGCAGCAAAACTGGTATGCAAGCCAAATAAATAAGGCTTACCGGGTGTAAATTCATTACCGTTTACAGGATCGTAGTTACCTTTACGGATCCCGCGTTGCTCGGTCATTTTACTAATAAACATATCATAGCGAATATTAAAGCTGGTTATTGGCTTTACATTACTCAGTGTTATAGAAGGCATTGTTTTAGCGTGTGTGCTTAATAGCATGGCACTGTCGTTAAATGGTGAGTACCAATGTTCTCGATAACCTACATCTAATTGCGCGTACTTATTACCAAGGTAAAAAAAGCTTTGTGTAGGTAATATTTCATCTTCGTTGGCTATGCCAGCAACACTTACACCAAAGTCATAGGTAAGATCTTAAGAAATTGAGTTGAAGCTCAATTCATGATCAAATGGTTATTACCACACAAACCACAGAATCAAGAAAAGAGCTTCAAATGAATGCTAACATTTTTATTAATAAGTTAAA
>NZ_JACGWD010000086.1:0-16034 GCF_014077565.1 Pseudoalteromonas sp. 5Ae-yellow | reverse complement strand
TCCATGTCCCGTCTGTTAACATTAATCTTGGCATGTAGGTTCGGTGTAAAGTTTTCTGGCGAATTCAATTATACCTTATCTTCATGCTGTTTGTTTTTCATACCACAAAGATCAACACGCCCTAGTAGTTTAAACAATAATGTAATTAATTAATTAGATTTTCCAAAGTGGGTATCTTTTAGGCTTGTGTTAATGAACTGCGTAAGTATAATAGGCATCCACTTTGCAGGGGCGTAGTTCCAATTGGTAGAACAGCGGTCTCCAAAACCGATGGTTGGGAGTTCGAATCTCTCCGCCCCTGCCAGTTTTACTTGTTATTTGAGTAGTCTGAGATTAAAAACCGGTTTAAATTAAGTCTGTTTTTAAGTTTAGATTTTAATGGATTAACCCTGCCGTAGTGTAGGGTTGTTGTGTCTGTAGTTAAGGTAATAATATTATGAGCACGAATGTAGAAACACCATCAAGTGCGATGGAGTCAGTAAAGTGGTTAGTAGCAATCGCGCTACTTGCAGGCGCAGTTGTTGGTAATCACATGTATGCAGATCAATCTGTATTACTACGTGCTATTGGCGTTGTTGTTGCAATAGCGGCCGGATTAGCAATTGCCTCGCAAACATTTAAGGGACGTAACTTTCTTGCTTTCGCTAAAGAAGCTCGAATTGAAGTACGCAAAGTTATTTGGCCAACGCGCCAAGAAACTACCCACACGACATTAATTGTAATGGTTGCAACAGTGATTATGGCACTTATCCTTTGGGGATTAGATGGCATTTTATTCCGCGCTGTAGGCTTTTTAACTGGATTGGAGATCTGATCCCATGTCGGATGAGAACGAGAACAAAGAAATTAAGTTACGTTGGTATGTAGTACAGGCCTTTTCTGGTTACGAAAAGCGTGTAGCTCAAACGTTAATTGAACATATTAAAATCGAAGGTCTAGAATCGAGCTTTGGTGAGATATTGGTACCAACTGAAGAAGTTGTTGAGATGCGCGCTGGCCAAAAGCGTAAATCTGAGCGTAAATTCTTCCCAGGTTATGTATTAGTACAAATGGATATGAATGACGCAAGCTGGCACTTAGTGAACAGCACAGAACGCGTTATGGGCTTTATTGGTGGTACGTCTGATCGTCCTGCTCCTATCAGCCCTAAAGAAGCTGAGCGCATTCTTAATCGCCTACAAGAAAATGCTGAAGCACCTAAACCTGCTACATTATTTGAACCAGGTGAAGTTGTACGCGTTACAGATGGTCCATTTGCAGATTTCAGTGGTGTAGTTGAAGAAGTTGACTACGAAAAGAGCCGCGTAAAAGTATCTGTACTTATTTTTGGTCGTTCTACGCCAGTTGAGCTTGAATTCGGTCAAGTTGAGCAAGATAAGTAATTGATTAAAAAAGCTTCGCTAATTTTTATTTAAATTTTGGCATGAAGCTTGAAAAAGGCCGCTGATTAACTTATAATCAGCGGCCTTTTTGTATTAAGGTAAAATTTATTTTTTACTGTGCAAAAAGTACGAAACCAATTTTTAAACTGGGAAGCCGTTAGAGTACGCGTCCTCGCGCGCACAAGGCTGAGACCCACCAAATGAGGTATTTATAATGGCTAAAAAAGTTGAAGCTCTAATCAAGCTACAAGTTGCCGCTGGTATGGCTAATCCTAGTCCTCCAGTAGGTCCTGCACTAGGTCAACACGGTGTAAACATCATGGAATTCTGTAAAGCGTTTAACGCACGTACAGAGTCTATCGAAAAAGGCGCTCCAGTTCCTGTAGTGATCTCTGTTTACGGTGACCGTTCATTTACGTTCGACATGAAAACGCCACCTGCTGCTTACTTACTTAAGAAAGCTGCTGGTATCAAGTCAGGCTCAGGCCGTCCTAACACTGATAAAGTAGGCACAGTAACTCGTGCTCAACTTGAAGAAATTGTTGAGACAAAACGAACTGACCTTACAGCTGCCGATATGGACGCAGCGGTTCGCACTATCGCAGGTTCTGCGCGTGCGATGGGCTTGAACGTAGAGGACTAAGAAATGGCTAAATTAACTAAACGTATGCGTACTATCCGCGAAAAAGTGGAAGTAACAAAAGATTACGAAATCAATGAAGCAGTTGCTCTTTTAAAAGAGTTAGCGACAGCTAAATTCGTAGAAAGTGTTGACGTTGCCGTTAACCTTGGTATCGATGCTCGTAAATCTGATCAAAACGTTCGTGGTGCTACTGTACTACCTAACGGTACTGGTCGTGACGTTCGTGTTGCTGTATTCACACAAGGCGCTAATGCAGAAGCTGCAAAAGAAGCCGGTGCTGAATTAGTAGGCATGGAAGATCTTGCTGAACTAGTTAAAAAAGGCGAGATGAACTTTGACGTTGTTGTTGCATCACCAGACGCTATGCGTGTTGTTGGTCAACTAGGTCAAATCTTAGGCCCACGTGGTCTAATGCCAAACCCTAAAACTGGTACTGTAACGCCTAACGTTGCAGAAGCAGTTAAAAATGCTAAAGCAGGTCAAGTACGTTACCGTAATGACAAAAATGGCATCATCCATACTACTATTGGTAAGGTTGATTTCACTGCTGAGCAATTACAACAAAACCTTGAGTCACTAATTGTTGCACTTAAGAAGGCTAAGCCTTCTCAAGCTAAAGGTGTTTACTTGAAGAAAGTAACTATCTCTACAACAATGGGCGCAGGTGTTTCTGTTGACCAAAACACTTTAAGCACTGTTGTAGCTTAATTGGTGTTTACATGGCGTGAAATTTGTACTATAATTTTGCGCCATTTTGTTGATTAATTTATTAATTGGCAAAGTAAAGAATTCGGGTTGAAGTCCATAATTTCGCTAAGCCTTTGGCAAAGCGATAAATTGGGCTTCCGTCCAAGACCGTAGGTGGCTTAGGCCTTAATATTCACCTACGTAGACGGTGTAGACCCCAGATAGATTTTTCCTAATCCTTCTGGCTCTCGCCGTAAAAAGCATCTCTACCTTGTTTGGTAGGGAAGAGTAGAACAGGGGAATCCGATAATCGGTATCCCCATTAAACCAGGAGTAACACCCATGGCTTTAAATCTTCAAGGCAAAAAAGCAATAGTTGCTGAAGTCAACGAAGCAGCCAATGGTGCTCTATCTGCAGTTGTTGCAGATTCTCGTGGTGTAACAGTTGGCGCAATCACTGCCCTTCGTAAAGAAGCTCGTGCAAATGGTGTTTGGATGAAAGTTGTCCGTAACACTTTAGCAAAACGTGCTCTTGAAGGAACAGATTTTGAGTGTCTTTCTGATTCATTTGTTGGTCCAAGCTTAATCGCTTTCTCATCAGAGCACCCAGGTGCTGCTGCGCGTATCTTTTCAGATTTCGCGAAAAAGAATGAGAAATTCGAGCTTAAAACGGCCGCTTTTGAAGGAAATGTTGTTGATGCAGCAATGCTTGCTACATTACCTACATACGACGAAGCTGTTGCACGCTTAATGAGTGCTATGAAAGAAGCGTCTGCTGGCAAATTGTGTAAAACAATTGAAGCAGTACGTGTACAGAAAGAAGAGCAAGCTGCTTAATTTTAAGCTGTTTAATCTCACTTTCGGTGTAAAATTTATTTGGACGTAATGTCCGTTAATTATTAGGAAATTTGTAATGTCTGTATCTAAAGACCAAATCCTTGACGCAATTGCTGAAATGTCAGTAATGGACGTTGTTGCTCTTATCGAAGCAATGGAAGAAAAATTCGGCGTAACTGCTGCAGCTGCAATGGTAGCTGGTCCAGCTGCTGAAGCTGCTGAAGAGAAAACAGAATTTGACGTAATCCTTACTGGCGCTGGCGCTAACAAGGTTTCTGCAATCAAAGCTGTTCGTAGCGCAACTGGCCTTGGCCTTAAAGAAGCGAAAGCTCTTGTTGAAGCTGCTCCTACACCTGTTAAAGAAGGTGTATCTAAAGAAGAAGCTGAAGCACTTGCAAAAGATCTTACTGAAGCTGGTGCTGAAGTTGAGGTTAAGTAATTTAGCTTTTGCTAAGTTCGCTGCCTGAGAAATCAGGCAAGGGCTGGTGATTATTTAATCACCGGCCTTTTTGCGCTATAGAGTGATGCACTCTTTTAGTTCAAATAAAATCTGATTTTTTCTTTACTTTCAACGCTTTATAGTTTGCTAGTGTTAAAGTGGGATCTAATTAGAACAACAGTTAAATGTTGTAAAATCTTGGCATAGCTGCCAGTTAAGTCTGTTCTTACAAGAACAGGTCGGGTCAAAGATCAGCAAGCTGAGGAACCCCATGGCTTACTCTTATTCTGAAAAGAAACGTATCCGTAAGGATTTTGGTAAACGTCCACAAGTTTTGGATATACCTTTTTTACTGTCTACACAGTTAGAATCGTTTAAAAAATTCTTAGTGCCGGACGCTGATGGCGATCATGGTTTGGAAGCTGCCTTCCGTTCTGTGTTCCCTATTAAAAGCTACTCGGGAAATTCTGAGCTTCAATACGTAAGTTATCGTATTGGTGAGCCAGTTTTCGATGTAAAAGAATGTCAAATTCGCGGTGTGACTTATTCTGCTCCACTTCGCGTGAAACTGCGTCTTGTTGTTATGGACAAAGAAGCACCAGGCACAGTTAAAGACATTAAAGAGCAAGAAGTTTACATGGGCGAAATTCCGCTCATGACAGATACCGGTACTTTTGTAATCAATGGTACAGAGCGTGTTATCGTTTCTCAGCTACACCGTAGCCCTGGTGTATTCTTTGATAACGACCGCGGTAAAACCCATTCATCGGGTAAAGTATTATATAACGCACGCGTTATACCTTACCGTGGTTCATGGTTAGACTTCGAATTTGATGCAAAAGATAACTTATATGTACGTATTGACCGCCGTCGTAAATTACCGGCGTCTATCATCCTACGTGCACTAGAGTATTCTAGCGAACAAATCCTAGATATGTTCTTCGATAACACTACGTTTGAAGTAACGAACGGTAAAGTTCTTATGGAACTTGTACCTTCGCGTTTACGTGGTGAAACTGCCGCTTTTGATATCAAGAGCGAAGACGGTGAAGTATTTGTTGAAAGCGGTCGTCGTGTTACGGCTCGCCACATCAAGAGCATCGAGAAGAAAGGCATTAAGCAATTAGAAGTACCACATGAGTACATCATTGGCCGTATTGTAGCTAAAAACTATGTTGATGAGTCAACTGGTGAAGTTATTGCAAATGCAAATGACGAGCTAACTCTAGAGCTAATGGCTGAATTGGTTAAAGCCGGTTACACTAAAATTGATACGTTATATATCAATGAAGTGGACAGCGGTGCTTACATGTCAAATACTTTGAACATTGACTCTGCAAGCAGCCGTTTAGAAGCACTAGTAGAAATTTATCGCATGATGCGCCCAGGCGAGCCACCGACGAAAGACGCGGCTGAAGCCTTATTCCAGAACTTGTTCTTCTCTGAAGAACGTTATGACTTATCTACTGTAGGTCGTATGAAGTTCAATAGCCGTGTTGGTTACGATACAGACACAGGCCCTGGCACATTAAGCAAAGAAGACATCGTGTCTGTTATGAAAGTATTAATTGCTATTCGTAACGGTCAAGGCGATGTTGATGATATCGATCACTTAGGCAACCGTCGTATACGTAGTGTTGGCGAAATGGCTGAGAACCAGTTCCGTGTTGGTCTAGTACGTGTTGAACGTGCTGTACGTGAGCGTTTAAGCTTAGGTGACCTTGACGCGATAATGCCACAAGATCTTATTAACGCTAAGCCTATTTCGGCAGCGGTTAAAGAGTTCTTCGGCTCGTCTCAGTTATCACAGTTTATGGACCAAAATAACCCACTATCAGAAGTTACGCATAAACGTCGTATCTCTGCATTAGGTCCGGGCGGTCTAACTCGTGAACGCGCAGGCTTTGAAGTACGTGACGTTCACGTAACTCACTATGGTCGCGTATGTCCAATCGAGACTCCTGAGGGTCCAAACATCGGTCTAATTAACTCGTTGTCTACGTACGCACGTACAAATGACTACGGTTTCTTAGAAACACCTTACCGCAAAGTGGTAGACGGTGTTGTAACTGATGAAGTTGATTATTTATCAGCCATTGAAGAAGGTCAGTTTGTTATCGCACAGGCGAACTCAAACTTAACTGAAACCAATGAGTTTGTTGATGAACTTATCCCATGTCGTCACAAAGGTGAATCTACCTTTATGGGTCGCATGGACCAGCAGTATATGGATGTATCACCACAACAGGTGATCTCTGTAGCGGCAGCACTTATCCCGTTCTTAGAACACGATGATGCTAACCGTGCATTGATGGGTTCAAACATGCAACGTCAAGCAGTACCAACATTGAAAGCGGATAAGCCGTTAGTAGGTACTGGTATTGAGTTAACACTAGCGAAAGATTCTGGTGTAACTATCGTTGCTAAACGTGGTGGTGAAGTAATGTATGCTGACGCAAGTCGCATCGTTGTAAATGTACATGAAGAAGAACGCATTCCTGGTGAAGCGGGCATCGACATCTACAACTTAACCAAATACACACGTTCAAACCAAAATACATGTATTAACCAAAAACCAACTTGTATGGTTGGCGAACCGGTTACTCGTGGTGACGTGTTAGCAGATGGTCCTTCGACTGACTTAGGTGACTTAGCCCTTGGTCAAAACCTTCGCGTGGCATTCATGCCATGGAACGGTTACAACTTCGAAGATTCAATCTTGTTATCAGAGCGCGTAGTTGAAGAAGATCGTCTAACGACTATCCATATTCAAGAACTACAGTGTGTTGCCCGTGATACTAAATTAGGTCCAGAAGAGATCACTGCAGATATCCCGAATGTGGGTGAGTCTGCGCTAGGCAAGCTTGATGAATCAGGCGTTGTATATATTGGTGCTGAAGTTAAAGGCGGCGATATCCTAGTAGGTAAAGTGACTCCTAAAGGCGAGACACAACTTACACCTGAAGAGAAGCTACTGCGTGCTATCTTCGGCGAAAAAGCGTCTGACGTTAAAGACAGCTCTTTACGTGTACCAAATTCTGTAACTGGTACCGTAATTGACGTGCAAGTTTTCACCCGTGATGGTGTTGAAAAAGATAAACGCGCGTTAGAAGTTGAAGACATGCAGCTTCGCGAAGCGAAGAAAGACTTCAACGAAGAGTTCCGTATTTTAGAAGCAGGCGTTTTAGACCGTGCACGTAAGCTACTTATAGCTGCTGGTTTTGATGAAGATAAACTTGCATCTCTAAATGCTGAAAAAGTACTTACGCAAAGCCTTGCTGAAGAAGACAAGCAAGCTGAGCTTGAGCAACTAGCTGCACAGTACGATGAACTTAAAGCTGAATACGATAAGAAGTTTGAAAACAAACGTCGTAAAATTACCCAAGGTGATGACTTAGCACCAGGCGTACTTAAGATTGTTAAAGTATACCTAGCTGTTAAACGTCGTATCCAACCGGGTGATAAAATGGCGGGTCGTCACGGTAACAAAGGTGTTATCTCGACTATCGTACCAGTAGAAGATATGCCTTACGATGACAAAGGTCGTACGGTAGATATCGTATTGAATCCACTAGGTGTACCATCGCGTATGAACATCGGTCAGATCCTTGAAACACATATGGGTCTTGCTGCACGTGGTATCGGTGAACGTATTGAAGAGATGATGAAAGAACAACGTGAGCTTCATGAGCTACGTGAATTCATCAAGCAAGCTTACGAAATTGGTGAATCTCGCCAAGTTGTAGACATTGCTAGCTTCACTGATGACGAAATTCGTCGTCTAGCTGAAAACTTAAAAGGTGGTTTACCAATAGCTACTCCTGCATTTGATGGCGCGAAAGAAAACGAAATCAAAGACATGCTTGAGCTTGCGGGCTATCCTCGTAGTGGTCAGGTTACACTTTATGATGGCCGTACTGGTGATCAGTTTGAACGTCAAGTAACTGTTGGTTACATGTACATGCTTAAACTTAACCACTTGGTTGACGATAAGATGCATGCACGTTCTACTGGTTCTTACAGCCTTGTTACTCAGCAGCCGCTGGGTGGTAAAGCACAGTTCGGTGGCCAGCGTTTTGGTGAGATGGAAGTATGGGCACTTGAAGCTTACGGTGCTGCTTACACTCTACAAGAAATGCTAACAGTGAAATCGGATGACGTGAACGGTCGTACTAAGATGTATAAAAACATCGTTGATGGTAACCATAAAATGGAACCAGGTATGCCAGAATCGTTCAACGTATTGTTGAAAGAAATCCGCTCACTGGGTATCAACATCGAGTTGGAAGAAAATTAAGCCAATTAGATGCTGCAGTTAACGCTGCAGCATCTGTTACGGCTGAATAGAATGTAGGGACGAGACTATCCGTCCTCAAGATTAACTCCGACAGGAGAGCTAAGGTGAAAGACTTACTTAAGTTTCTGAAGCAACAAAATAAGACCGAAGAATTCGATGCAATTCGCATTGGTCTTGCTTCACCAGACATGGTTCGTTCATGGTCATACGGTGAAGTAAAGAAACCTGAGACTATTAACTACCGTACTTTCAAGCCTGAGCGCGATGGCTTATTCTGTGCCCGTATTTTCGGCCCAGTGAAAGATTATGAGTGTTTATGTGGTAAATATAAACGCCTTAAACACCGTGGTGTGATCTGTGAAAAGTGTGGCGTTGAAGTAACACTCACTAAAGTGCGACGCGATCGTATGGGTCATATCGACCTTGCGAGCCCAGTTGCACATATATGGTTTTTAAAATCATTACCGTCACGTATTGGCTTAATGCTAGATATGACGCTTCGTGATATTGAACGTGTTCTTTACTTCGAATCATTCGTAGTGACTGAGCCTGGTATGACAACGCTTGAGCGTGGTCAGCTATTAGGTGAAGAAGAATACTTAGATTCACTAGAAGAGCATGGTGATGAGTTTGAAGCGAAGATGGGTGCTGAAGCAGTTTTAGACTTGCTTCGTGAACTCGATCTTGCTCAATTAATTGCTGAGATGCGTGAAGAGTTACCAACAATTAACTCTGAAACTAAGCGTAAAAAAATCACTAAACGTCTTAAGTTAATGGAATCGTTCCACCAATCAGGTAATAACCCTGAGTGGATGATCATGACAGTACTTCCAGTATTGCCACCAGATCTACGCCCATTAGTACCATTAGACGGTGGTCGTTTTGCGACATCTGATCTAAACGACCTTTACCGTCGTGTTATTAACCGTAATAACCGTCTTAAGCGTCTACTAGATTTAGCAGCACCAGACATTATTGTACGCAACGAAAAACGTATGTTACAAGAAGCGGTAGATGCGCTACTTGATAACGGTCGTCGTGGTCGTGCAATTACAGGTTCTAACAAACGTCCTCTTAAATCTCTTGCTGATATGATCAAGGGTAAGCAAGGTCGTTTCCGTCAGAACTTACTTGGTAAGCGTGTAGATTATTCAGGCCGTTCTGTAATCACAGTAGGTCCTACTCTTAAGCTTCACCAATGTGGTCTTCCTAAGAAGATGGCACTAGAGTTATTCAAACCATTCATCTATGGCAAATTAGAGCGTCGCGGCATGGCTACGACAATCAAAGCAGCTAAGAAGATGGTTGAACGTGAAGTTCCGGAAGTATGGGATGTACTTGACGAAGTAATTCGTGAACATCCAGTATTACTTAACCGTGCACCAACACTTCACCGTTTGGGTATCCAAGCGTTTGAACCTGTGCTTATCGAAGGTAAAGCGATTCATTTGCATCCATTAGTATGTGCGGCCTACAACGCCGATTTCGATGGTGACCAAATGGCGGTACACGTACCGTTAACAATCGAAGCACAGCTTGAAGCTCGTGCCTTAATGATGTCAACAAACAACATTCTATCTCCTGCGAATGGTGAGCCAATCATCGTTCCTTCACAGGATGTTGTATTGGGTCTTTATTACATGACTCGTGACCGCATTAACGCTAAAGGCGAAGGCGCGATATTTAAAGATCCAAAAGAAGCAGAAAAAGCATACCGCAGTGGCAATGCTGACCTTCACGCAATCGTGAAAGTACGTATTAGCCAATCAGTTAAAAACGAAGACGGCATAGTAGAAGACACTGTTACTGTAATCGATACAACTGTTGGTCGTGCAATTCTATCTTTAATTTTACCTAAAGGTATGCCGTTTGAGTCAATCAACCAAGCATTAGGTAAAAAGCAGATTTCTAGCTTATTGAATGAATGTTACCGTCGTCTAGGTCTTAAAGACACTGTTGTTTTTGCTGACCAAGTTATGTACACCGGTTTCCATTATGCAATGAAATCAGGTGTTTCTATCGGTATTGATGACTTAGTTATCCCACCGGTTAAAGCACAGATCATTGAATCAGCTGAAGCTGAAGTTACTGAAATCAACCAACAATTCCAATCAGGTCTTGTAACGGCTGGTGAAAAGTACAATAAAGTTATCGATATCTGGTCACGTGTAAACGAAAACTTGTCACGTGAGATGATGGCTAACTTGTCAAAAGACACAGTTATTAATGCTAAAGGTGAAGAAGTAGAGCAACCGTCATTTAACTCAGTGTTTATGATGGCCGACTCAGGTGCTCGTGGTAGTGCTGCACAGATTCGTCAGTTGGCGGGTATGCGTGGTCTAATGGCACGTCCAGATGGTTCAATCATCGAGACGCCAATCACAGCTAACTTCCGTGAAGGTCTAAACGTACTTCAGTACTTCATCTCAACGCATGGTGCGCGTAAAGGTCTTGCCGATACTGCACTTAAAACAGCTAACTCGGGTTACCTAACGCGTCGTCTAGTAGACGTTGCACAAGATTTGGTAATCAACGAAGATGATTGTGGCACAGAAGATGGCTTAACAATGAAACCGCTTATTGAAGGTGGTGATGTTGTAGAAGCACTTCGTGAACGTGTTCTTGGTCGTGTTGTTGCTGAAGATATTGTAATTCCAGGTACTAATACTGTACTTGTTGAGCGTAATATCATGCTTGACGAAAAACTGTGTGACCTTTTAGAAGAGCACTCAGTGGATGAAGTTCGCGTACGTTCTGTTATCACATGTGATAACGACTTTGGTGTATGTGCTAAGTGTTATGGTCGTGACCTTGCACGTGGTCATATCATCAACGCGGGTGAATCAGTAGGTGTTATCGCGGCGCAGTCAATCGGTGAGCCGGGTACACAGCTTACGATGCGTACATTCCACATCGGTGGTGCGGCATCAAGAGCGTCAGCTGAAAATAATGTACAAGTTAAAACTAACGGTACATTAAAACTTCATAACGCTAAATATGTATTAAATACAGATGGTAAGATTGTTATTACCTCACGTTCTACTGAGATCACTATCATTGATAGCTATGGTCGTGAAAAAGAACGTTATAAAGTACCTTACGGTGCGGTATTAACAGTGCAAGACAATGCTGAAGTTCAAGGTAACGACATCGTTGCTACTTGGGACCCGCATAGTCACCCAATCGTTCTTGAGCATAAGTCAAAAGTATCGTTTAGCGACATCGATGACTCAAATACTGAAGCACAGACTGATGAACTAACAGGTTTAACCCGTGTAGTTGTTAAAGATCTTGCTAAAGTAAATACTAAAGAACCTAAGCTTATCATTGAAAGTGAAGAGCGCGGTCTGCAAGAAACACGTCTTCCTTCATTCACTACGATTGAAGTTATTGACGGCGTTACAGCAAACCCTGGTGACGTGTTAGCACGTATACCACAAGAAGGTTCGAAAACTCGTGATATCACGGGTGGTCTACCACGCGTAGCCGACTTATTTGAAGCGCGTAAACCTAAAGAGCCAGCTATCTTAGCTGAGATCACAGGTACTATTAGCTTCGGTAAAGAGACTAAAGGTAAGAAACGTTTAGTTATTACTCCAGCTGAAGGTGATCATTACGAAGAAATGATTCCTAAGTGGCGTCAACTTAACGTGTTTGAAGGTGAGCAAGTGTCTAAAGGTGAAGTTATCGCCGATGGTCCTGAATCGCCGCATGACATCTTACGCCTACGTGGTGTGACTCATGTTGCTAACTACATCGTTAACGAAGTGCAAGAGGTTTACCGTTTGCAAGGCGTTAAGATCAATGACAAGCACATTGAAACAATTATCCGTCAGATGATTCGTAAATGTACCATTATACACGGCGGTGATACTGACTTCTTAGCCGGTGAACAAATCGAAGTGGCGCGCGTTAATATCGCAAACCGTGACCTTGAAAAACAAGGTAAGATACCAGCTAAGTTTGAAATCCAGTTAATGGGTATCACAAAAGCATCACTAGCAACAGAATCTTTCATCTCTGCAGCGTCTTTCCAAGAGACAACACGTGTTCTTACAGATGCGGCAGTGAATGGTAAGAGCGATGAGCTTCGCGGTCTTAAAGAAAACGTAATTGTGGGTCGTTTGATCCCAGCCGGTACCGGTTTTGCGTATCATCAAGAACGTATGGCTCGCCGTAAACAAAGCAAAGTAGTAGTAGAAGAGCAAACAGTAAGTGCAGAAGAGGCGACTCAAGCACTTACAGACGCTCTAAATGCTGATTTGTCTGGAAATCAATAAACTGTTCTTAATCAATAGATTAAGTGATCGTAAGGCAGTTATATGCTGTCTTACGATTAGTTTAGGTTGACAGGTTAAACTTTGCTCATTAAAATTCCGCCACCCATTTACTTGTGTGCTTAATGCAGGCTCGTAAATAAAGGGCGGATTTTTTTATTTTTTTCAGTAGTAATTTTAATTTCAGGAGCTATTTAAATGGCAACTATTAACCAGCTAGTGCGTAAGCCACGCCGTAGCAAGGTTACGAAAAGTAACTCAGCTGCACTAAAAGCGTGTCCGCAAAAGCGCGGTGTATGTACTCGCGTATATACAACTACACCTAAGAAACCAAACTCGGCGTTACGTAAAGTAGCTCGTGTACGTTTAACTAACGGTTTCGAAGTAACTTCATACATTGGCGGTGAAGGTCATAACCTTCAAGAGCATAGTGTAATCCTAATCCGTGGTGGTCGTGTTAAAGATTTACCAGGTGTGCGTTTTCACACTGTTCGTGGTGCACTTGACTGTGCAGGCGTTAGCGATCGTCGTCAAGCTCGTTCTAAATACGGTGCAAAACGCCCTAAAGGGTAATTGTATTCCGTTAGTAAGGCCAAGCACTAAATATTTATAATTATTGTTTTGGGTGATTGACTCGAAAGAGCAAACCTGAATAAACCGGAGATACAAAATGCCTAGAAGACGCGTAATCGGTCAACGTAAAATTCTTCCAGATCCTAAGTTCGGATCGGAACTTCTTGCTAAATTCGTTAACATCGTGATGTTAGACGGCAAGAAATCTACTGCTGAAAAAATTGTTTATGGTGCGCTAGACGTGGCTGCTGAGAAATCAGGCAAGTCGCACCTAGAAATCTTTGAAACTGCACTTGATAACATCCGTCCACAGGTAGAGGTTAAATCTCGCCGTGTTGGTGGTTCAACTTATCAAGTACCAGTTGAAGTACGTCCAGTTCGTCGTAACGCATTAGGTATGCGTTGGTTAGTAGACGCTGCACGTAAGCGTGGCGAAAAATCTATGGGCTTACGTTTAGCTCAAGAAATCGTTGACGCTTCAGATAATAAAGGCACTGCGGTTAAGAAACGTGAAGACGTTCACCGTATGGCTGAAGCGAATAAAGCATTCGCTCATTACCGTTGGTAATCTGTCTTTAACCTTTAAGAGGATCATATGGCACGTACAACTCCACTTGAGCGCTATCGTAATATAGGTATTGTTGCTCACGTAGATGCAGGCAAAACCACCACAACAGAACGTGTTCTGTTCTACACAGGTCTTTCTCATAAGATCGGTGAAGTACATGATGGCGCTGCAACTATGGATTGGATGGAGCAGGAACAAGAGCGTGGTATCACAATCACTTCTGCTGCAACAACGTGTTTTTGGAAAGGGATGGACGCTCAATTTGACGCCCATCGTATCAATATTATTGATACTCCAGGACACGTAGATTTCACTATCGAAGTAGAGCGTTCTTTACGCGTATTAGATGGTGCGGTAGTTGTTCTTTGTGCTTCATCTGGTGTACAGCCGCAAACTGAGACAGTTTGGCGTCAAGCGAACAAATACGAAGTTCCGAGAATGATCTTCGTAAATAAAATGGATCGCACGGGCGCAGACTTCTTAGCAGTGGTCAGCCAGGTGAAATCTCGTCTTGGAGCAACGCCTGTTCCAATTCAGTTGCCTGTAGGCGCTGAGGACGACTTTAAAGGTGTTATTGACCTTATAAAAATGAAAGTGATTAACTGGAACGAAGCGGACCAGGGTATGACTTTCTCTTATGAGGCAATACCGGCAGAACTTCTGGAATTAGCTGAAGAATGGCGCGCTCATTTAGTTGAAAGCGCTGCTGAAGCAACAGAAGAACTAATGGATAAATACTTAGAAGGTGAAGAGTTAAGTGAAGCAGAAATTAAAAATGCTTTACGCCAACGAACATTAGCAAATGAGATTGTTCCAGTTACTTGTGGTAGCGCATTTAAAAACAAAGGCGTTCAAGCTGTGCTTGATGGCGTTGTTGAATATATGCCGTCACCAGAGCAAGTGAAACAAATCCAAGGTATCTTAGAGAATGGTACTGAGGAAGAACGTCCAGCTAATGATAAAGCGCCGTTTGCTGCACTCGCATTTAAGATTGCAACAGACCCGTTCGTTGGAACCTTGACCTTTTTCCGTGTTTACTCTGGTACTGTTAAACAGGGTGACACGGTATATAATCCAGTAAAAAGTAAGCGTGAGCGACTTGGCCGTATCGTACAGATGCATTCAAACTCTCGTGAAGAGATCAAAGAAGTTTTCGCAGGCGACATCGCGGCAGCTATTGGTCTTAAAGACGTAACAACAGGTGAAACACTGTGTGATCCGAATTCTATTATTACGCTTGAGCGTATGGAATTCCCAGAACCAGTAATCTCTATTGCGGTTGAGCCCCGCACTATAGCTGACCAAGATAAGATGGGTATCGCACTAGGTAAACTAGCTGCTGAAGATCCTTCTTTTCGCGTACAAACTGACGAAGAATCAGGCCAGGTTATAATCTCTGGCATGGGTGAACTTCACCTAGATATCATCGTCGACCGTATGAAACGTGAATTCAGTGTTGAATGTAACGTTGGTAAGCCGCAGGTCTCATACCGAGAAGCTATTCGTTCAACTGTTAAGGTTGAAGGGAAGTTTATACGTCAGTCAGGTGGTCGTGGCCAATATGGACACGTTTGGATTAAACTTGAACCGATGGATATTACGGATGATGAGTCACCAATTTACGAGTTCGTTAACGAAACCGTAGGTGGTTCAGTTCCTAAAGAATTCGTTCCTGCGGTAGACAAAGGTATCCAAGAGCAAATGTCTCAAGGTGTACTGGCAGGCTACCCATTACTTGGCGTTAAAGCGACTTTATATGATGGTTCATTCCATGATGTAGATTCGAATGAAATGGCATTTAAAATAGCAGGTTCACTGGCAATGAAAAACGGGGCGCTTGAAGCTAACCCTGTACTTTTAGAGCCAGTAATGAAGGTTGAAGTACTCACTCCTGATTCAAATATGGGTGATGTAGTTGGCGACTTAAACCGTCGCCGCGGCATAATCGAAGGCATGGAAGATGCATTAGGTGGACTTAAGCAAATTAATGCGCAAGTTCCTCTTTCTGAAATGTTTGGTTATGCAACTGCTTTACGATCTGCAACACAGGGCCGTGCCTCATACTCTATGGAGTTTGTGAAGTACGCTGAAGCCTCTAAAAATGTCGCAGATACAATAATTTCAGCTCGCGCTGTTATATAATTTTAGCTTGTCTGGCTCAATAGTGAGTCAGGCTTTAATTTCTTTATTAGGAATTTTTTAAGATGGCAAAAGAAAAGTTTGAACGCGTAAAACCGCACGTAAACGTTGGTACAATCGGCCACGTTGACCACGGTAAAACTACACTAACTGCAGCAATCACTAACGTACTTGCAAAAGTATACGGCGGTG
>NZ_JACGWD010000126.1:0-3705 GCF_014077565.1 Pseudoalteromonas sp. 5Ae-yellow | reverse complement strand
TACCAAGCGCACAGGGCGTGCATCTGTGAAAGTGTTATGGCAAGGATGGCTTAAGTTACAAGCCATCCTGGAAGGCTACGATTTAGCAAAATCTCTTGAGTCAGACTTGTGATCAAGAGACAGCATTGAGCGCCTTTTTATCTTTAACAGGTAATTACCAACCTTTTGATTTTACTCAACCGTAACCGATTTAGCTAAGTTACGTGGTTGGTCAACGTCAGTGCCTTTAATTACCGCTACGTAGTACGACAGTAGCTGCAATGGTAGTGTGTAAACAATTGGCGCAATAATATCGTCAGTGTGGTTTACGTTGATTACACGCATTGTGTCGTCTGACTCAAAGTGTGAATCTTTATCTGCGAATACGTAAATAATGCCGCCACGTGCGCGTACTTCTTCTACGTTTGATTTAAGTTTTTCTAGCAATTCGTTATTTGGTGCTACAACAATAATTGGCATGTCGGCATCAATAAGTGCTAATGGGCCGTGTTTTAGCTCGCCAGCGGCGTAGGCTTCTGCATGAATGTACGAAATCTCTTTAAGCTTAAGCGCGCCTTCCATTGCAATTGGGTATTGCGAGCCACGACCTAAAAACAATGAGTGGTGTTTGTCGGCAAACTCTTCTGCAAGATCTGCAATACCATCAGCGAGTAATAATGTTTCTTCTAACTTAGCTGGAAGTACTTTAATTGCATTTACAATTGCGCTTTGGTCAAGGCCTTTTTCCTGCGCTATAGACGCAGTAAGCATTAACAAACCAACTAACTGCGTAGTAAATGCTTTAGTAGATGCCACGCCTATTTCAGCGCCTGCTTTAGTCATAAAGGCAAGGTCTGATTCGCGTACAAGCGATGAACCAGGTACGTTACAAATAGTCATTGAGGCCATGTAACCTTGCTCTTTAGCTAGGCGTAATGCAGCTAGCGTATCGGCAGTTTCACCAGATTGAGAAATAGTAACAAGTAAGCTATTTTCATGAACAAACGACTGACGGTATCTAAATTCAGAAGCTATTTCTACATTACAGCTAACACCCGCAAACTGCTCAAGCCAGTAACGTGCAACCATACCTGAATGGTAAGACGTACCACAGGCAATAATTTGCACATGTTTTACATCTTTAAATATTTGCTGAGCGCTTTCGCCAAAGGCATCAATTGCTACACGGTCGTCGTTTAAACGCCCTTCAAGAGTATTACGTACAGCAAGTGGCTGCTCGTAAATTTCTTTTAGCATATAGTGACGGTAATCGCCTTTGCCTGATGCATCTTGCGTAATGTTTGATTCAATCACTTCACGCTCAACTGCGTTACCGTCTGCATCAAAAATTTCTACTGTGTCACGTGTAATACGTGCTACGTCGCCTTCTTCTAAGAAGATGAAGCTACGAGTAACAGGTAGTAATGCTAACTGATCAGACGCAATAAAGTTTTCGCCAAGGCCTAAACCAATAACAAGAGGACTACCTGAGCGCGCTACAATGATTTCGTTGTCGTTGTCTTTATCAAATACAACAGTACCAAAGGCGCCTTCAAACTGTTTAACAGCTGCTTGTACTGATGCAAGTAACGTTGTGTGTTGTTTACGAAGTTGGTGAATTAAATGCACCATTACTTCTGTATCAGTGTCTGATAAGAATTCGTAACCATCTGCTTTCAGTGCCGTACGTAGGCTAGCGTGGTTTTCAATAATACCGTTGTGCACAAGTGCTAACTGGTTGTTTGATACATGTGGGTGTGCATTTGCTTCTGTAACGCTACCATGTGTTGCCCAGCGCGTATGTGCAATACCTGTATGACCGCTAACACCTGCTTTTTCTAGAGCTGCTTCTACGTTAACTACTTTACCCACTGCTTTGACAGTATTAAGTGTATTGCCATCAAGCAATGCTACGCCTGCTGAGTCATAACCACGATATTCTAGGCGCTTAAGGCCTTCAACTAAAATTTTGTTTACTGGACGTTCTGCAACTGCCCCAACTATTCCACACATAGTGTCTCCATTAATTTTTAAAATACTTGCTACTGAGTAGCTATTGTATAATCTCTGCACAAATTAGTTTTACACCACACGCCTCAATTGCTTTGCGCTTATCGTCTGCTAAGCCATCGTCGGTTATTAATGTGGTTACTATTTTCCACGGTAATTCTAAATTTGGTATTTTTCGGCCAATCTTATCTGATTCAACCATTACAATTACTTCACGAGCCGCTTCTGCCATTACTTGGCTCAAACCAACTAACTCATTAAAGGTTGTTGTGCCACGTTTTACATCTATACCATCAGCACCAATAAAGAGCTGATCGAAGTCGTAAGAGCATAATACATTTTCGGCAACTTGCCCCTGAAACGACTCAGAATGCGGATCCCAGGTTCCACCGGTCATCAAAAGTGTTGGCTCGTTCTCGAGTGCTAATAAACGACTAGCGACTTTAATCGCATTGGTCATAACAACGAGCCCACGTTTATTGGCAAGTTCAGGGATCATCGCTGCTGTAGTGCGTCCGCTATCAATAATAATGCGATTATGATCGTTTATAAGTGAGGCTGCCGCTTTTGCTATTGCTACTTTGCGCTTTGAATCTACTTCATCGCTAACAATTTCTTTAGGTAGTGCAATAGCACCACCGTAGCGGCGAAGTAATAAGCCACTTTTTTCAAGCGAGGTTAAATCTTTTCGAATGGTTACTTCTGATGTTTGAAACTGCTCAGCTAGCTTTTCAACAACTACTTCACCTAGTTCATTAACCTGAACCAGTATATTGTGACGACGCTGTTGTGTGTTTCGTTTAGTCATAAAGCTCGTGAATTAAGTTTCGTTTCGAAAGTTATGCGATTTTAAACGAAACAACCTAAATGGCAAGTGAACGAGCAAAAAAAACACAGTTTTATTCTAATAATAATAAAACTAAAAGTACGGTAAGCTATAACTAATTAAGTTATAAAGATAAATACAATGCAGTCATTTAACAGTATCAGTAAAGAATACTTAGCACAGCGAAAGCAAGCAGGTGAAACCTGCCGTTTATTTAATAAGAGCCCAAGTAAAGGCAACTTAAAACGTATCAAAGAGTTATTTTTAAAGTCGGGTGATGGTGTAATTATCGAATCAGGTTTTCATTGTGATTACGGTAATCAAATCGTTATTGGTGATCGTACTTTTATTA
Organism: Pseudoalteromonas sp. 5Ae-yellow; assembly: GCF_014077565.1. NCBI lineage: Bacteria > Pseudomonadati > Pseudomonadota > Gammaproteobacteria > Alteromonadales > Pseudoalteromonadaceae > Pseudoalteromonas > Pseudoalteromonas sp. 5Ae-yellow. The sequence goes on along the minus strand of NZ_JACGWD010000126.1, from coordinate 538 downwards.
ATATTAATTGCACACTTCTTGACTCGCCATTAGCCAATAACTCAATCACCATTGGTGATGACTGCTTAATAGGCCCGAACGTTCAGTTTTTAGCTGTATCACATGCTACTAATCCAGTAGAAAGGCTTAATAAAGAAAACTTTGCAGCACCTATCGCGTTAGGCAATAACGTATGGGTTGGCGCAGGTGTAATTATTTTAGCGGGTGTAAGTATTGGTGAAAATAGTATTGTGGGTGCGGGTGCTGTGGTTACTAAAAATGTAGTGCCTAATACTGTAGTAGCGGGTAACCCAGCTCGTGAAGTAAGAACACTGTAGATATTCTCGATGTGATTTTAGCGTCAGGAGTCACTACGCTCGCTCGCCCTACGTGATATGTGTTGATGTGAGTGTATATTAATTGCGCGCATTTACTTTTTTGCAGACGTAAAAAAGCCCGAATCGTTAGATTCGGGCTTTCTACAATTTGAAGCCTGGTAATGTCCTACTTTCACATAGCAAATGCTACACTATCATCGGCGCTGTTTCGTTTCACTACT
>NZ_JACGWD010000098.1:0-12779 GCF_014077565.1 Pseudoalteromonas sp. 5Ae-yellow | reverse complement strand
ATGGCTTGCTCAATCGGCGTTTAGAAAATAAGCCGAAGGGATAGAAGAATACAGGAGCCGTATACGAGGCCCGTACGTACGGTTCTGTGAGAGGGATGAGGCAAAAGCCTCACCCTACTCGATGTTTAAAGTAGAAGCAGAATAAAACTACCTCTACCGTAAGGTAATATTAATGGCTAATCGACGCCTATAAACCCGCCTGTTTGGTGTGTCCATAGGGCTGCGTATATTCCACCCTTAGCGATTAATTGTTCATGAGTGCCTTGCTCAACTACGCCGCCGTCATCAAGTACAATTAATCTATCCATTTGTGCAATGGTTGAGAGCCTGTGCGCTATGGCAATAACTGTTTTACCTGTCATTAAATCATCAAGACTTGCCTGAATTGCGGCTTCTACTTCTGAGTCGAGTGCGCTGGTGGCTTCGTCGAGTATAAGTATGGGTGCATTTTTAAGTAGTACACGTGCAATAGCAATACGTTGGCGTTGACCGCCTGAAAGCGTAACACCGCGTTCGCCCACTTGTGCATCAAAGCCTTTATTGCCTTTGCTGTCGACCAAGTCGTTTATAAACTCAAGCGCCTTAGCTTGTTTGGTCGCGTTGATCATCTCATCGTGGGTTGCATCGGGGCGACCGTACAAAATATTGTCTTTTACTGAGCGATGAAGCAAGGAGGTATCTTGCGTTACCATTGCTATGTAGCGGCGTAGGCTTTCTTGGCTAACGTCTGTGATGTTTTGCCCATCAATTTTTATTGTTCCAGAGTCGGTATCGTAAAAGCGCAGTAATAAGTTAACAAGTGTTGATTTACCCGCGCCAGAGCGACCGACTAAACCAATTTTTTCGCCAGGTTTAATATTTAAGTTTAAACCGTTCATTACAGGGCTGCGATTAGTCTCTTTTGCAGCTTTGCCGTAGTTAAAGTGTACGTTGTTAAACTCAATAGCACCTTGGCTTACGTTAAGCGTATCAGCATTTGGTTTATCGGCAACTTCGATAGGGTTCGACAGTGTTTTCATACCATCGGCTACGGTGCCAATGTTTTCGAACAAGCTGCTTATTTCCCACATGATCCACTGCGCCATACCGTTTAATCTAAGCGCTAAGCTAACAGCAACAGCAATAGCTCCGGCGCTAATTACGCTAAGCGACCATAAATAAAGTGATACAGCGGCAACCGAAAATACTAATATGTAATTTAAGCTTTGAATAACAAAGTTTAAGCTGGTTACTAAGCGCATTTGCTTGTACACAGGCTGTAAAAATACATCCATGCTTTGTTTTGCGTATTGCTCTTCACGCTGGGTATGCGAAAACAATTTAATAGTTGAAATGTTAGTGTAACTATCAACAATACGACCAGTCATTTCTGAGCGCGCATCGGCTTGTGAGCTGGCAATTTTTTTAAGGCGCGGTACAAAGTAAAGTTGCACGCAAATGTATAAAACCAACCAAACTAATAAAGGGATCATTAAGCGCCAATCAGCTTCGGCAACTAAAAATACCATTGAGCCAAAATAAACCACGATATACATTAATACATCGAGTAGTTTGGTCACTGTTTCGCGAACGGCTAAAGAAGTTTGTAGTACTTTAGTGGCTATTCTTCCTGCAAATTCATTTTGATAAAAGCTAACACTTTGGCGCAGTAAATAACGATGTGCTAACCAACGAATTGACATAGGATAATTGCCAAGCAATGCTTGGTGCAAAATAGCAGAATGAAAAAAGACAACAATGGGCAATACTAATAACAGCATGACAGCCATTTTAATAAGTTCAGACTTTTGCTCTATAAACAAAGTTTCGGGCGTGTAGGCGGTTAACCAATCAACAAGTTGGCCCATGTAGCTAAATAAAGAAACCTCTAAAATAGCGAGCATGGCGGCACTGATTGACATAAGCAGCAACGACAGTTCCATTCCTTTGGTGTAGTGACGACAAAAAGCAAATAAAGTAGAAGGCGGCTGAGTGGGTTGGTCCTCAGGAAATGCTTTTGTCATTTTTTCAAATAATCGATACATTTTAAAAACTTAAATGGCAAATAATGACGAGTATCATACCATTTAAGTATTTTTAAATGCAGGTTTGTAGGGTATTAATTGTGAATATGCTAGAGCGTTATTAATATAAACTTATGTATAAAAGAACACCTAAAAACACTTCACTTACTTTTATAGCATTGGGTTATTTAGGTTTGTACCTTTGCTCATGTATAAATCGTCATATCTGAGGCCACCATTTCCGTAAGGCTTTTTAATTGGGCCTGTATTACAGTTTGCTAAAAAATATATAAGAGGTTGTTCGCGCTTCATTCTAAATTGTGCATTTTTATACACCAGTGTTTGCTTGCTAAATTCACCACCTTTTACGTAAACATCATATTGCTGACCTTGCTCTAAGGCTGCTGCGTTATTAACAACATACCATACGTCGTACCAGGTATTTGTTTGCAGTGGCTTGGCCGATTGTTTGGTAGTGTAGTTTTGAATGTTGCTATACCCGCTGTCGGTTTTAACCATTAATGCGCCATCGTTTACAAGCCCGTTTGATTCTGTTTTATCGGTTACGCGAAGTGTAGGCTCAAACGCATCGTACGAATGTTTATTAATTAGCTCTGGCGTAAGGTTGCTTAATCCAAAAGCATGGTTATTAGGAAAAGCAGCCACGTTTATACGCATATAAAATGTGTAGGTTTGACCAACTTCAACCGCTTGTGGAAGTTTTGTATAAGAAAGCGCTTTACGATTTCCTACAATGCTCTCAGCCGCAGGCTTTTTTAGTAAATAATGATTTGTTGATGAGTTTGCTTGTTCTGATTGTATAACTGTTATTTGTGGGTTTTTAACCTGTGGCTTAGTTTCATTTTGCGTATCGACACTTTGCCACTTGCTAAGTGAATTTTCAAAGTCATCAATAAGTAGCCAATCGCTTGACGTGTTTTTAGAAATGGTTGAACACGACGCTAACGCGCTTAACAAACATAAAAGTGACATGTGTTTACAATGCATAATTGGCTCTCAGTAAGTTTAGGTTTTTTGGTTAACCAATTATTGTTTTGGCTATAACTTTAAAGTAAAGGTTATGTAACCAATTTAATGTTTTTATGTCAATCATTAAAGCAATACGTAATGGCGTGGGAACTGCGAAGATATAAAAATTATTATTCCATTCAGAAAATTAACCAGTAAACTTATCCATTAAATCAACTCAGCAAATTTTAACTGAGTATAAAAATAATTTAATAGTTAGGATGTTATATGTATACGGGTTCGTGTTTGTGTGGTTAGGTAAACGTTGAAGTGTCGGGCAGTATAACTAGGGCGTGTTGATCTTTATGGATTGAAATTTGTTCAATCTAGGGGCGATTTAATCGCGGCGCAAGGTTTGTAACCTAGTGGGCTAAGTAAAAACCGAGCAACAAAGAGTCAATCGTCCCTAGAAAGAACCCAAAGGGCAGCGCATGTTTGGTCTTTATGCTACGTTATCGCCTATGTATGGGGAACAACCACATATCATAGGCTCTGCCTTGCCTAAATACCAAACACACTGCTGCAAATTCAACCACCAAAGAACAACACGCCCTACTATTATCCATTGTCATTGTTCACTGTGCAGAAAAAACAGCGGGACTGCATTTGCAACCAATGGCTTTGTAAATACAAGTGACTTTACAATAACAAAAGGGCAGGCACTACTTAGTGAATATAGTTTTAAAGCAGGGCGCACACGTTATTTTTGTAGATGTTGTGGCTCGCCTGTTTACAGTAGCAACAGTGATGACAAAAGCAGAATACGAATTCGTTTAGGAATATTCGATACCTATATTACTGAGCAGGTATTATCGCATAATTTTGTTACGTCTAAAGCTAACTGGGAGCAGCTCGAAACAAGCTTACCGTGCTATGAAAAACATGAACCTGGACGGTAAAGCGTTTCATTCAATGTGGTAAATGCTGTTAATACTTTTATAAAGGTTTGGTGCAAAGTTTATAAACACCGGTGAGTTTTGTATTTCATCAACGTTTATATGCATTAATGTTTGCTGGCTTAGTATGATCACTATATTTTTGTATTCGTTAAACTCTATTATCGCTAAGCACTTAAAGTGTTGTCTTAAAAGTACTAAAAGCATTTGCAGCTCTTGGCCAGTTTGTGGGTTTAAATTAATGATTACTTGCGTATTTTGCTCACTGCAGCGATTTATATTTTGCCAAAAGCTATCGCTGGTTAAAAAAGGCTGATGATATTCACCACTAAAAATATCGATAGTGATTACGTTAAAGTGATCAGTGCATTGGGTAATATATTGCTCGGCGCATTGTAAATAGCTGCTGTGCTTAATAGGTAACTTAAAGTGCTGGGCTGCAATTAAGGCAATGCTTGGGTTTATTTCTACCGTGTTAAATGTATTGATGGTGTTTATGTAAGGCGTATTACTTTGTAAGTGATACATAATTCGCTCAAACCCTGCCGTGCCTAAACCTAAATTTAATATATTTAGTGTATCTACCGGTTTAAGTAAAAATAACATCATACATTGGTTTACAGGCACTATTACTTGCTCAGGGTGTATAAGGTTCATAACGCCTTGAATTGTTATATCTTCATTGGTTTTTTGTGCAAGCGTTAACCAACGGTATTCTTTGTTTTGATACACGCATACTGGGCCGTATGCACTTTGCTGTGACTCAATAAGGTTACTTTTAATTGTATCTTCTTTTAGCTGACGCATAACTTAAACTATTAATGTATACACAATTACAGTGTGCCACGAAAATCGCATTTTTTTATAGATTATTGTGTAACAAGGTTTGTAATTTAACCTCTAAATATAATATTGTATTAGCAATTAACCACTTAGACGTTATTCAAGGATTGGAAATGGGATTGATTCTAGGGCCTGCTGTTTTAGCGTGGTTTGCGGTATTTATCTATTCTTTACGATTAGGGTATGTGCTTATTTATAAAAATATGAGCGTGTTAACCACAGTGTCTACTTTTGCAATTAGTATTGTTGGTATGTTGGCTTTTATGACGTATGGATATAGGCAGTTTGTAAACAATACCTCTGTTTGGGCATTTGAGATCCCGAGTTACTTTTTATTTAGCAAAATAGCTTTTATAGGTGTATTGAGTGGTTTTTTACTTAACTACTATATTAATCCTGAAAATAGTTCGGAGTTTTTGAGCTGTTTAGCATTTGTATTAATATTTATGTTTTCTGCTGGTGTGCTTGCAAGCTTAGGAGGACATGAGGCCTTTTTGAAAGAATTTGATATTAAAACTACTCATTAAAAATATGCATAATAAATTTTGGCCCAGTACCTATAAAAGGTAGTAGGCTTTTTACTATCCTAATAACCTCTTGTCAATGCGCTTTAGCGTGATCCTTTCTACATCTACCTCAAATGTATTGCCATAAAACCTTAGCTAAGTAATGGTTACACTATAATAATTAGGAGCTAATAGATGCTTAAAACACCTTTGAAAATCACAACAACGTTACTTAAATTTACTGCAATTGCAGGCGCCTGCACACTTGCATTATCAGCACATGGGAAAACACAACTTCAATACACAGAACAGCAAAAATTACATGATATAGCAGCTCAAGTATCACCCGAACGTATTGGTAGTGACATTCAAACGCTGGTGGATTTTGGTACTCGCCATACGCTTTCAGAAACTAAATCGGATACTCGAGGCATTGGTGCGGCTAGGCGCTGGATAAAAAATGAATTTGAAAAAATATCCGCGCAGTGTGGCGGTTGTTTGGAAATTATTGAAGTAAAGGACACTATATCGGGCGAAAAGCGCATTCTTAATCCTGTTGAAGTGGTTAACATTGTGGCTATTCAACGAGGGTCAAGCGAGCCTAATCGCATGGTGATTATGTCGGGTGATATAGATTCACGTGTAAGTGATGTTATGGACTTTACGAGTGATTCACCGGGTGCTAACGATAATGCATCGGGCGTGGCAGGAGTAATAGAAGCAGCTCGTGTTTTAAGTAAATACAAATTTAATGGTTCGGTAGTTTACGCGGCGCTTTCGGGCGAAGAGCAAGGTTTGTTTGGCGGTAAAATATTAACGGCTTATGCACAAAAGCATAACTGGCAAGTTCATGGCGTTTTAAACAACGATATGATTGGCAATATTACCGGTATTAATGGGGTAACTAATAACACGACTGCACGTATATTTTCAGAAGGTACCCGTGTTGTAGAAACAAAAGAGCAAGCTAATACTCGGCGCTTTACAGGTGGTGAAGTCGATTCTGCGAGTCGAAATTTAGCGCGCTACATAGATACTATTGCTGACAGATACATTCCTAATTTAGATACAATGCTTGTATATCGATTAGATAGATTTGGCCGTGGTGGGCATCATCGTCCATTTAATGATGCAGGTTTTGCAGCGGTGCGTATTATGGAAACTAACGAGCACTACGATCGTCAGCATCAAGATTTACGCACTGAAAATGGTGTTGAGTATGGCGATACCATTGAAGGTGTTGATTTTGATTATACGGCTAAGTTAACTTCACTTAATGCGGTAACGATGGCGTCTATGGCGTGGGCACCCGCACCGCCAAAAGAAGTTAAAATAAAGGGCGCTGTTACAGCTGATACGTCGTTTTCATGGCAAGAAAGCAGTGATGAAAATATTGCTGGCTATAAAATTTATTGGCGTTACACGAGCGAGCCGCAATGGCAGTTTAGTAAATACGTTGGTAAGGTTTCACAGTACACACTTAAAAACGTAGTGATTGATAATTATTACTTTGGTGTAGCCTCTGTTAGTAAAGACGGTATTGAGTCTCCAGTAGTTTTTCCGGGTGATGTAGGTTCGTTTGATCACAATATAAAATAATAGTTTGGCTAAAAACACAGCAAACAGAGCGCTTTAAGGTGCAAATGACCGTTTTATACTTGCACCTTATTTACTAAGCCCTTAGAGTGTTAAAAAAGAAGTAAAAGGTTAATAAAAATGCAGCAACAAGGAAAAAAGCCGTTAACAGCAAAAGAACAAGTTATAACTGATGAGCAAAGAATGCAGTGGCAACGCGAATGTTTTCAAACAGCGCAAAAGCATTTAGCCGAAAAGGGCATTATGCCAAAATCAGTAGTTGATAAAGACAGTCGATTTTTAGCACCACTTTGTGCAATGTGGAAATTTAAAGCACAGAACGGTAAAACATATTGGGTAGTAACAGGGCGGTTACCTACAGATCATGCTGAAGTAAGTGCAGCTACAGATGCTCGTGATGCAATGCGTTACTTTTCTTTGCAGTGGCAATTAAAAGCGGATCAGATTATGAGTACAGGCGCGCGTGATAAAACACAGGTAGACTTTGCTAACTTACTTATCAATAGAGCACATGGCTTGTACGAAATGTATGATAATGAGCCGCTATGGGCAAATGAGGCAAAGTAACGACGGTTTGGGTTAAGTAAAAAGTGGAGGGTGATAGCTTATTTATCGCCCTTTTCTTTATCTAATGCACAAGTGTGAAGGGAGTAGTATTAAACGCCGAAACAGGGCATTGCATACGTTGCCTAGGAATTCCCGCCTCCATAAATACATTTCCTTGCTGAATAAAGCCATTGCGCTTAAAACGCTCTACTTCATTTAAAATACAATTAATGCTTACTTCTTCAATACCTTGGTTTGAGGCTAATTCGACAATAAAGTTGAGAAGAGATGTATATACTTTGCGATTACGGTGCTCGGGTAATACAGCTATTCTGCCAATTAAGCCATCTGTACACAGCCGACCTGTTGCAATAGGGCAGTTTGCATCGTCTGTAACAAGTACATGTAATGCAATTTTATCTAGGCTATCAAACTCTATGTGTTTGGGGATATGTAACTCGTAAACAAAAACTCGCTCTCGAATTTTTTGTAGCATATCTTTTTTTATATCCCATTCAACCTTATCAACCAGATAGCCCATAGCAAACCCCTATTGATAGCCAATTAAAATGAGTAAGCAATCACAGCAAAATTATTTAAGCCAATATCAGGTGAAAATTAAAATTTTTAACTAACCTGTATACATAATATTTTACGCTGCAAAATGCTCACCATTATTAATATAATTGGTATTATTACTCGTGGTCTATATTAAACCAAAGCCCCTCATTAACAAGTGTAGTAAAAGTTTGAGTAAAAACTAAACTTGGGTTTGTTAAATTTAATGCTGAACTTTCAAATTCAGTATTATCGGTAAGTAGTTTTACCGCAGCTAAGTCGGTTAGCGGCATGGCGTAATTTTCACCGTTTACACTTAATAACACTTCGGTATCGAGTTGCTGATAAATAGCACGCGTGCCACCTAAACGCTCAAACACTGCTTCTTCATTACTTAAATCATCGCTTATTTGCTCAGGTGTAAATGGAGGTTCTACTGGTGCTAAATCCATTTCATGTTTGGGCTGACTAAGTGTTGAGCCTAACCATTGTTTAAATAAATCGTCATTTTCTAAAAGTGCTGCCATCAGTGTTTTAACTTTATCAACTTCAAGGTTTGTAAGTTCACCTTTTGATTTTCTGAGCGTGATGTTGTGATCGGTATAACGTTTTTGGCCGCTTTCGGTATCAATAATATGATCGGCAAAGCTCGACAATAAATCTTGTTGGTTTGGCGCCCTAAAACCAACTGAATAATTGAGCGCGTTTTCTACGGCGTAACCTTCATGAGGGCACCCTGGTGGAATATATAAAATATCGCCAGGCTCTAATATGCAATCAATTACGGCTTCAAATGCTTCTACTTGCAGTAATTTTTTGTTTTGAGCAAACTGCTTAAGTGTTGGATCGGGCAGCCCTACGCGCCAATGACGTTTGCCTTCGCCTTGAATAATAAATACGTCATATTGGTCTAAGTGTGGGCCAACACCACCATTAGGCGTTGAGTAGCTAATCATTAAATCATCTATGCGCCAGTTTGGAATAAATCTAAATGGCTCTAGTAGTTGCGCAGCTTCGCTATGCCAGTGATCAACTGCTTGCACGAGCAGTGTAGAATGATCGTCTGTTAACTGCTCAAAGTCTTCAAATGGACCTTGGTAGGTTTGCCAATCATTTTTATGATTGGTAATAATACGTGACTCTATGCTTTCTTCCATTGCGAGGCCGGCAAGTTCATTAGCATCAAGTGGGTCTTGAAAATCTGCAAAACCTTGCTTGATTAAAAGCGGCTTTTTTTGCCAAAAATGGCTTAAAAACTCTTGCTCAGACAAATTATTTATTTTTAATTGATACATACATTATGCCTACTAGTTTGTGCAATGGGGTTAAAACAAAAAAAGCGAAAGGATGAGCCTTTCGCTTTTTAAAAGAGTAATTTAGTTTTTAAACTAAGTCATCAATAAACTCAACAGCACGACCAATGTAATTAGCAGGTGTTAGTTTTTTCATTTCTACTTTAGTGTGCTCTGGAAGGTCAAGACCATCGATAAAGTCAGCCATTATTTCTTGATTAACACGTTTACCGCGTGTTAAATCTTTAAGTTTTTCGTATGGCTTTTCAATACCATATTTACGCATAACTGTTTGAATCGGCTCGGCTAGCAATTCCCAGTTTTGATCAAGCTCGTCAGCTAAACGTTGCTCGTTTACTTCAAGCTTGCTCACACCTTTAAGTGTTGATTGGTATGCAATGATCGCATAGCCCATACCTACACCTAAGTTACGTAATACCGTTGAATCGGTAAGGTCACGCTGCCAGCGAGAAATTGGTAATTTTTGTGCAAGGTGAGCAAAAATAGCGTTTGCTAAACCTAAGTTACCTTCTGAGTTTTCAAAATCAATTGGGTTAACTTTATGCGGCATTGTAGATGAGCCAATTTCGCCCGCAATTGTTTTTTGCTTAAAGTGATTAAGTGCGATGTAACCCCACATGTCACGGTCAAAATCGAGCAAAATAGTGTTAAAGCGTGCAATTGCGTCAAACAACTCTGCAATATAGTCATGCGGTTCAATTTGTGTAGTAAATGCGTTAAGTGTTAAACCTAAGCTTGATACAAATTTATCTGCGTGAGTATGCCAGTCGTAATCTGGGTATGCGCTAAGGTGAGCGTTGTAGTTACCAACAGCACCGTTAACTTTACCAAGCATTTCTACTTGTGCAATTTGGTCGCGTTGACGCTTTAAACGCATGTATACGTTAGCAAACTCTTTACCCATCGTTGATGGTGTAGCTGGTTGCCCGTGCGTACGAGTCATCATTGGGATTGCTTTGTACTCAATCGCTTTTTCTTTAATTGCGCTTAAAAGTTCATCGCAATAAGGGAGTAAAACCTTGTTACGTGCTTCGCTAAGCATTAAACCATGAGATAGATTGTTAATATCTTCTGAAGTACAAGCAAAGTGAATAAATTCATTGATTGCATGAAGCTCACTGTTATCGGCTACTTTTTCTTTTAATAAGTATTCAACCGCTTTAACATCGTGGTTTGTAGTGCGTTCAATATCTTTAACGCGCTGTGCATCAGCTTCACTGAAGTTATCTACAATAGCGTTAAGTAGTGCATTTGCTTGTTCGCTAAATGCAGGTACTTCTTTTATATCGCTTGCTGCAGCTAACGCTTGCAACCAACGCACTTCAACAATTACGCGGTATTTAATTAAGCCAAATTCGCTGAAAATACTGCGTAGTTCAGTGGTTTTGCTGCCGTAGCGACCATCCACCGGAGAGATAGCCGTTAACGCTGAAAGCTCCATAATAACTCCTAAATTTTAGTTTGAACGATAGTTAAATTTTTGTTTTAGCAATGGCGAGTATTTTTCTTTTTGAAAAGAAAAAGTGACGGCGTTTACCGCCCATTTGTCGCCATAATACTGCACTTCTAACACCGGCTAGTAATAGGGCACGGATTTTATTTTGAGTGAGCTGCTGTTTTAATAACTCGGGTTTACCATAAACCTGTATTCGGTGCCCAAGGGGGCTCAGCACCGACGAGTATATATCTGCTAAACCGGCAACAACGCTCTCGTCGGTAATAGCAAAATGATCTAAACGACGATGAATATCATCAATTCGTTTGCCTAATTCGTTTAAGCTCTTGTCGTTTGCATTGAGTGCACGCTCAAGCTGCATTAAACCACCTACGTACTTTACTATTTCAACATCTTTTTGAGCGCCTGCAGTAAGCTGCGCCATTAATGTTTTATAGCCATCACGCAGGTTATCTGTACCTTGATAAACGTCCTCTGGGGATTCAGGAGATGTTTGAATAATACTTGAAAGTAAGATTTCTAAATCGTGTTCGTTGTTGCTGCCGTATTGAGCAATTTTTTGAACTTGTTTAGCAACCTGGCACATGGCGGCAAGCGCCATGACTTGGTATTCATTCATTACTTAATCACCGAGTCAATAATACCACCACCTAAACACACATCTTCTGCATAAAATACAGCAGATTGACCTGGCGTAACTGCTTTTTGTGGTTCGTCGAATAATACACGAGCCATGCCGTCTTCACCTACAAGTAGGGTACAGCTTAAGTCTTCTTGGCGGTAACGTGTTTTAACTGTGCAGCGAGTGGTGCCTTTAGGGCCAACGCGGTCTACCCAATGTAATTGGTTTGCATTAAGACCATTACTGTATAGGCGAGGGTGATCTTTACCTTGACCAACAACAAGTACGTTACGTTCTAAATCTTTATCAACTACGTACCATGGTTCGCCAGAACCTTCCTTCATACCACCAATTAACAAGCCTTTGCGTTGTCCAAGCGTGTGGTACATTAAGCCTTCGTGCTCGCCTACGTTGTTACCGTCAGTGTCTTCGATAACGCCAGGTTGCGCTGGTAAAAACTTTTGTAAAAAATCTTTAAATTTACGCTCACCGATAAAGCAAATTCCGGTGCTGTCTTTTTTATCGTGCGTGATTAGGTCTTGTTCTTCTGCTATGCGGCGTACTTCTGGTTTTTCGATATCACCTACAGGGAATAACGTTTGGCCAATATGTTCATGGCTTAGGGTATATAAGAAGTAGCTTTGGTCTTTATTATTATCAAGTCCGCGACACATTACGTATTTGTCATCGCGAAGTTCACGGCGAACGTAGTGTCCAGTTGCAATAAAGTCAGCACCGAGTGCTTGAGCCGCAAATTCTAAAAAGGCTTTAAATTTAATTTCTTTATTACACATTATATCTGGGTTTGGTGTACGGCCGGCTTTGTACTCTGCTAAAAAGTATTCGAATACATTATCCCAGTATTCAGCAGCAAAGTTTACTGTGTGAAGCTCAATACCTAATTTGTCGCACACGGCTTGTGCATCTTTTAAGTCATCAGCGGCGGCACAGTATTCATCATTGTCGTCTTCTTCCCAGTTCTTCATAAACAGGCCTTCTACTTGGTAGCCCTGTTGTTGTAATAAATATGCAGATACAGAAGAATCAACACCGCCGGACATGCCAACAATGACTTTAATGTGACTATTTTCGCTCATGAATAATTTCGCTTATACAGATTGCTGTTAACTTGGAAAGGCCGCGATTATAGCATGTATTTTGTTTGTGCTTAAAGAGCGTAGGGCGGCAAAGGACATAATTTGTCACTATTTTATTTGTATAACAAATAGCAAACTAGACTTAAACGCATTATCAGGCTGTAACTTTAGCAATATTAAAGTGATCTTTACTAGGGGCTGTTGATCTTTGTAGTACATATATCAATCAGCCCACATTGGTAGCCACATCATAGTAAATGCTAAAGCGAGCATTGAATGATAATTTCGTTCAAGCTTTTCATACCGCGTGGCTA
>NZ_JACGWD010000103.1:0-10604 GCF_014077565.1 Pseudoalteromonas sp. 5Ae-yellow | reverse complement strand
ATACTCTGGTGTGCCATCGCTTCGCCAGGTTCAATTCCAAAGAAATTAAGGGCAATGCGAGAACGAGTGAAACGTTATATTCTTCCAGAAAAAAGAAAACGGCCCAAAAGTAGGACCGTTCGAATTTTAAAAACTCGGTACACCATTAAGTCAAAGCATCCTTAACTGAATGGTGTTAACCCAAGGGTGATTTTTTTATATCTATTTAACTGTTAAAAGGTAGCAATTACTTTTACTTTATCACTAACTTTCGAACTATCAATATAGCCAATCGCGTTGTTATTAGCAGCAACAAAATCAATAACAGCCTGGTCAGATGCAAGCTTTTCAGGAGGTGTACCTTTACCTGTGAATATCAGTTTAGACCAATATGCGTTTAACTGACTGCTAGACTTACCCACTACTTTGTCGTTAAATTCATCAGCTACAGATGTACCGTCTTGATTTATAGGATTAACTTTATCGCCATTACTAAATGACTTACTTTTTCCCAGATAAATCTTTTTTATTGTGTCAGCATCTACAGAGCTAGCATTGCTTGGATTAATAATCACAGCAACTTCTGCAAATACATTAATTGAGCACAATGAAAGTGCACTTACTAAAATTAATTTTTTCATCATAAGCTCCAATTAAAAGACAAGATCTACACCAACAGCTACAACATCCGTCTCTGTATCAGTTATGTCATCTTCAAAACGACTAAAGTCGATCTTGAAAGCAGCGGAAGGATGAAAATCATAACGCGTACCAATTGTATACACATTACTTTGTGATTTAACTCCATCTAATGCGCTGTTTAGAGCACTATTTAGTGGAGGGATAGCTTGGATTTGATTGTAACGAGAGGACTCATGCTCATCGTCATTATCTTCATAAGTGAAGTGTACAATTACGTCATCCATTCTGTAACCAACAGAAGCATAATACTGAGTCTGTTTAGCTAAAAGGCTATTGTCAACTTCAAATTGAGTATACTCGGCATCAAATAACACATTGTTATAATCAATTGAAAAACCAATGCCAATAAACGTACCGTCGTCTTCATTAATATCAAGATCATCTGCTTGTGCTGTTAAACCGCTTTGACGCAATACGTTTTCAAGTTCATTTATTTGAGCACCAACTATATCGTCAGTATCATTCTGACCAAGTGCTATTGATGTGTCTGCGATTAAATAAGCAGCACGTGCACTAAACCAGTCATAAGATAACGTCCAATTGATACCGGCGATATCAGTTAATTCAGCTTTATCATGGTAAGTGACGGCTTCAATTTCACCATCGAAGCTACCATAAATGACTTGTACTGTAGAATCCCAGTCACCAAGTTGCGAATTATAAAGTAAGCTTAACCCTTCGTAAGTAGAAAAAGGGATGCTGTATACTGACTCTGGTGGACGCACCCAACGGTATGCATAACCTACATCAATAAAGTCAGAATAACGGTAAAAAGGCACTCGCATTTTACCAGCGCTTAATTGAAACTCATCATTAAATTCATAAGTTAAGTAAGCCCACTCAAATTCTGCATCAAAATCATTATTACCACGAGCTACAATTTGTGCTGTCGCACTTAATTTTTCTTGTAAGTCAGTAGATAACTGCAGTGCAAACACACTTTCATTTTTAAACGAAATGTCATCATCATAGCCATAGCGGCCGCGATCATCTTCCAGACTTTTACCACCGACAATTGATGCAAAACCATTAATTCTTACCTCAGCACTAGCATAGCTAGATGCCAAAGCTGCACATATCGCTACTGCTACAGATAGCTTTTTCATATGTTGTTCCTATTTGTTATTTACATGTTGATTTCTTTATTAGTATAAGTGCATAACGAGTATTTATCTAATAAACAGAATGGTTTAAAGTTTTTATTTAATTTTTAGTCAATATTATTTTGTTTTTTAAATTAATCAGGTGCGAATGTTTGTGTTTAAAAATGTTTAGTACTGTTTCGGGTATAAAAATATGCCACCTGTAACTTATTTTTATAATTTTATCTGTAAGCCATCAGAGCTGTATTTACTGCTACATAAAGTTGCTATTACTTAACTCTATGTATTTCATACAAGTTACTTGGTTTAAATGTTTATATTTTATGTAAATATATAGTCGAAATTATTAATAAGTAAAGTTAGCTATAAGCAAATGGCAACTTTCCAAACGGAAGTTTTAGTATAGGATTAAATTTTTCTTAGCGAGGTTGTTCAAAGGAAATGGCGCGGATGAAGAAGCTAACTTGGTTTTTATTATGTTGCTTTGCAATGAATGCATACAGTTACGATGAAGTAAGTCTTTTGATAGGTTATATCTCGCTATTTAGTGTCTCCATTACACAAAATAATACTTTGCAGTTCTATCAGATGACCTCGTGAGTATAAAACTAGTGATTAATTGAAATTCACCTATGGGGGAGTCAGTGTAATCTGACAATGGTGGTCTTAGTCATCAGTAATTATTACACTAGCATTCCAGCAGTGTGTGCTAAAAAGTGGTGGTGCCGAGCCATTACTTTGCACGATAAGTAATACGAATACTTTGCAATTATTTCAGGCAATAAAGAATGAGAAAAAGAATGTGTTTTTTGCTTGCAGTATTGTTGTTCGCAAGGTGGGTTTTTAATATTGACTCTTCATTGAAGGCAATTAAAAAATGCTGTTTAAGAAAAGAAAGGGGCTGGTTATCTCGTGTATTTAAGTGAGGCTAACATTGACTTTACGCTTTCAGTTTAAATAATAATTCAGAATCATAGTCGAGTAGACACAATAAGGTTTCAAATAAGCCCACTTAACTATTAATTCTATTTAAGTTTTTTTGACACCAAAGTAATGCTTGTTGCTTATTTTTTACAGCAATTTTTTGGTAAACCTTGTGTAGGTGAACGCGAACAGTAGCTTCACTTATAAATAAAGTGTCGGCAATTGCACTTGAATGTAAGCCAGAAAATAATAAGTTTAATACTTTCATTTCCTTGCAGGTTAAGTTGTTTGATTGCAACGTAGTTTGTTGTTCACTCGCTAGCATTTGCCTCATCCAATCATCGGTTACTGCACGAGGGAACCATAACTTTCCTTGTTCAATGGCTTCTAATCCTTGTTGAAGTAGTACTTCGTCAGTGCCTTCGTAAAACAATCCTTTTAAATTTGGCCACTCTTTTAATGCTAGTACATCGCAGTCTTTTGGCACATCAAAAATTACCAGTCCTTGGTGACCATTTTTTAGCATGAATTGATTAATAAGTTCATAATTGGTAATGACGTTTAAGGCTTGATAGTTCACAAGTAATATGTCGAAGTGGGCAGCAACACAAAAAAGTGAAGTATAATTTGGGTTATTAAAACACTGCACATGCTTATCGGTTGTATTTGCTATATTCATAATATTCTATCCATAGATTACATTTTGGTACTATATTCTTATTTTTGGTTAAATTCAATGATAGGCTAATTCATTTATGTTCTTTTATTGTTCTTTTTTTGTTTTTGGAAAGCGAGTGGCCAAGATACTTGTCTATTTATATCGCTAAATTAAATTATTATTTTTTTATTATAATACAATTATTTATTGCGTTTTTAAGTCTTTAAGTGTAGTGAAAAATTTAAATTCACCTGTTGATTCATGTGTTTATTTAAATAATTTAAACATTTATTTACAATTCTATCATGTAATACCTATCCAGAGGAAAGATGCTATTTAGCGTCTTTTTTTATGCCTAAAATTTATATTATCAATATAAAAGCATAACTAAATCACACGGTATCCTTTGGAGAATATTTTGAAATTACGTAACCTCTCACAGCTAAGTCTAGCAATTTTTGCTGCACTCACTACCTCTGTAAACGCCGAAGAAACTAAAACAACAGCTAAACAAGACGCATTTGAAAAGATAGAAGTCACAGCTCGTAAACGTACAGAGAGCCTGTTTGAATCTCCAACCGCTATCACTTCAATTGGCGCTAACCTAATTGATAAAGCCAATATGAGTAACCTAGAAGATATTGGTAAATATGTTCCAAATTTAAATATTACCCGCTATGGCGTGGGCAATTCTGCGCATGCGTCTGTATTTATCCGCGGTATAGGTTTGCAAGATCACATAATAACTACCGATCCGGGTGTGGGTGTGTATCTTGATGGTGTGTACTTAGGTCGTCAAATGGGTTCTAACTTATCATTACCTAATGTTGAGCGTGTTGAAGTGCTTCGTGGCCCACAAGGTACTTTATATGGCCGTAATACATTAGGTGGCGCTGTAAATGTAATTACAAAGCAACCTGGTGATGAAGGTATTGTTACTACTACAGCTAAGCTGGGAAGTCGTGGACGTATTGCCGGTGATGTTTATTTTAATAACTCACTAACAGATGATGTAAGTATGTCTGCAAGTGCATCGTACAAAACACGTGATGGTGTGGGCGAAGCTGTTAATTTAGCAAACCCAGAAAAAGAAATTGGTGAGGAAGAAGAATTTAGTGGTCGTGTTGCACTTAAATGGCAAGCAAATACCGACTTAGCATTCACTTTTTCTTTAGATGGTGTTGATAACGAATCTGGCCAATCGCCTTATACAATTGAATTGACAGACCCACTAGACTCAAATGATGTTTTTAATGGCGACTTCCCATTATTGACTCAAGATTTAATTCCATCAGACCCTGATGATTTAGGCACAACTGTTGCGGGTATTGAATCTACCTCTTACTCAGGTTGGGGCACATCGTTCTCGGCTGATTGGGCAATTAACGATACTTATACGACTAAATTTATCTCAAGCTACCGTACATCTGAGTATGAAGGTGGCCTAGATGACGATGCATCACCTTTAAACTTATCTGAGTTTCCAGAGGAGGGCGGTGCTGATCAGTACTCGTTTGAAATTCAACTAAATGCAACATTTGATAATATGGACTTTGTGTCAGGCCTTTACTTTTTTAATGAAGATGGCTTTACACGTTCAGGCCCATTTGTATTCAGCCCATTTAATACACCTAATGGCTTGTTGAATGATGGTGTAACAGAATCATTTGGTGGTTACGGCGAATTTGAAATTAACCAAGAAACTAATTCGTATGCAGCATATATAAATGCCAGCTACGATTTAACTGACGATTTAACGGTTGGTGGTGGCCTTCGTTATTCAAAAGATAAGAAAGATGCAAATGCTATATTCCCATCATTTCCAACTCGTAAGTATGTAAGTGCGAATTTTGATGCAGTTACGTGGGATGTAAATGCATCTTATCAGCTTAGCAATAATATGAATGTGTATGGCCAGATTCAAAAAGGCTATCAAACAGGTGGTTTTCCACCGCGTCCATTTGGTGGACCAGATCAATTTGTATCGTTTAACGAAACAAAAGCGGTTAACTACGAAATGGGCTTAAAAGGCCAAGTACACGAAAATGTATCTATGATGCTTGCGGTATTTGTGACTGATTACACTGATTTAGCATTACCGTTTTCAGACCCAACAGCAGGTGGCGGTTTCGTAACAATTGTAGAAAATGCGGGTCAGTCTAAAGCACAAGGTATTGAGCTTGAAACAACCGTCGCTATTACTGATGACTTTACTATTCGCAGTGCAGTTGGTTATTTAGATTCTGAAATAACAGAAGTGGCTGAGGGTGTACAAGGTATAGGTAAAGGCGATTCACCAGCACTTACACCACGCTGGACTGTAATGGTTGCACCTTCTTACTTTATGGATTTAGAGAGCGGCGCAACACTTGCATTTAATGCTAACTATTCGTACCGAAGCGACATGCAAGGGCAATCAGTTTATAACCAAAGTGAGACAATAGATTCACGTGAACTAGTTGGTTTTAATATTTCCTACACTAATCCATATGGCGATATGGAAGTTACACTGTATGGTGAAAACGTTCTAAACGAAGTTTACGATGTTGGTCGTCTACAACAATCAGGTTTTGTTGGCGTAATGCGTAGTAATGATCGAAGTGAATTTGGTTTGAAATTCAAAAAAGACTTTGAGCTATAAACTAAAATCAAGTAAATAAAATATAATGTAATTGAAGTTTATTTTGCATAATAAAGGCCGAATCATGCTGTGATTCGGCCTTTGTGTATTCAATAGTAAGGTTATTATTTGCATCGTTTAAATTCCTAATTTTAATTGCTGATTTAAAACAATCCACATCCCCATTTTTGAGTGTTTGTATTAACTAAAATGCGCCTTTTTAGTTTGTGTAAAGGCTAGGTTGTTCGCTACAATGGCGCCTCTTAATTGCCAAACGGACTCTGTAATGAAAATTCTTGCCGATCAAAATATGCCTTTAGTTGAGCAGTACTTTGCAGACTTTGGTGAGGTTGAGCGTTTTGATGGTCGTAAATTAACGCCTGAACAATTAATAGATGTAGATGTTCTTCTTACTCGTTCGGTGACAAATGTTAATCATGAACTTTTGGTACAAGCTGACAAGTTGAGCTTTGTAGGTACTGCCACAATCGGCATTGACCATATTGATACGCAATTACTGCATGATAGAAATATTGCTTTTACAAGTGCACCTGGTTGTAATGCGGTTGCTGTAGCTGAATATGTAATTAGTAGCTTATTTGCATTAAGCCAAGAAAATGCGCGTCCATTGTGTGGTCAAACAATTGGTATTGTAGGGATGGGCAACATTGGTACATGTTTGGCGCAAAAATTAAAAGCATTAAACGTAGTTGTACTGCTGTGCGATCCGATTAAGCACGAACAAGGCTTATTACAAGAGCATGTAGCGCTTGATGAGTTATTAGCGCAGTCAGATGTTGTTACTTTTCACGTTCCCCTTGTTAAAAGTGGCGAGCATAAAACACTGCACATGATGGGTAAAGAGCGTTTAAAGGCACTTAAGCCAGGAACCACGCTAATTAATGCAAGCCGTGGCGATGTAATTGATAACCAAGCATTACTTGAGGTAATGGAAGCTGGGGCTGATTTAGATTTAGTACTTGATGTATGGGAGAAAGAACCCAATATTTTAACTGAATTACTAGAGCATGTTCGTTACGCTAGTGTGCACATTGCAGGGCATACACTTGAGGGGAAAGCTCGTGGTACACAAATGTTGTATCAAAAATTGTGTGACCTAAAAGGTGTTGAGGCGATTAAATCGTTGGATGATTTTTTACCAACACCAGCCATTACAAATGCAACTGTTACGCAAAGCCTTAATGAGCAAGATATTGCCCGTTTAGTGCATTTAATTTATGACGTACGCCGCGATGACGGAATTTTACTTCGTCATTTAGAAGGTGAGGGCTTTGATAGTTTACGTAAAAACTATCCTATAAGGCGAGAATTTAGCACTTTATTTCTACAAGGTGATAGCCCACAACTAGCAGCACTTAGCCAGCTTGGCTTTAGCATAGCTGAATAATTATTTAACTAACGATGTTGTTTTAATGTCGTTTATAGAGGAAGAAATATGTCGCAAAAATATAACGTTGCCGTACTTGGCGCTACTGGTTTAGTAGGCCGTCAAATCATTGAAACGCTAGCAGATCGTAAGTTTCCTGTCGATCAGCTTTTTTTACTTGCAAGCAGCCGCAGCGCAGGTGAAGACATAAAGTTTCGTGGTGAGACCATTGAAGTACTTGACGTTGAAGGCTTTGACTTTAGCCAAGCGCATATAGGTTTGTTTTCTGCTGGTGGTAGTGTATCTGAAAAATATGCTCCTATTGCTGCTGATGCCGGCTGTATTGTAATTGATAATACATCGCACTTTAGAAATGATTTTGAAATCCCGCTAGTGGTGCCAGAAGTTAATGCTTCAAGTCTGGCTGATTTTAGAAACCGTAATATTATTGCTAACCCTAACTGTTCAACTATTCAGATGATGCTAGCACTTAAACCAATTTATGATGCTTATGGAATAGACCGTATCAACGTATCCACTTACCAAGCTGTATCGGGTGCAGGTAAAGAAGCGGTTGATGAACTTGCAAAGCAAACAGCTAATTTGATGAATGCACGTCCAATGGACAATAAAGTATTTCCAAAGCAAATTGCATTTAACGTTATTCCTCAAATTGATAGCTTTGAAGATAATGGCTATACACGCGAAGAAATGAAAATGGTAAATGAAACTCATAAAATTTTGGGTGATACCACTATTGCAGTAAATCCTACATGTGTACGTGTTCCCGTGTTTTTTGGTCACTCAGAATCAATTAATATTGAAACGCGTATGCCTTACGATTTTGAGCACGTTAAGCAACTTTTAAAAGATGCGCCTGGTGTCGAGCTAATTGATGATGAAGGCGATTACCCAACAGCAGTTTCTGACGCTAGTGGTAACGATACTGTTTATATAGGCCGATTACGTGCTGATATTTCTCATCCTCATGGATTAAACATGTGGGTTGTAAGTGATAACACTCGTAAAGGTGCTGCAACTAACAGCATTCAAATTGCAGAAGAGCTTATTGCCAATTACATGTAATAGTTAATTGCGCTAAACATGCTTTTTGAAGCGGTAAACAGTAGTTGTTTGCCGCTTTTTGTTTATATGGCTTGTCAAATTTTTGCCGTTTAATTTTAAAAATACAAAAACTGATTGATAACACTCAATAAATTAATATTTATAAAGATGTTTTAAGGCATTTATTTTCAAGGTGTTGCGATGGATATTACGCTCTAACTGGTTTATAGTTTGTAATTGGAATAGAGCTTGCAATAAAAATAGATTGTAATAATAAATGCGAGTCAGTCATTTGGCTGATAATAGCAATAATAAACAATATTTATGCACTTAAGTTTTAGGTGTTTTATTAATATTTAAATATTAAAGGATCAGCATGCGCGGTTTAGCTACACTTATTATATTAGCGTCTGCATTGATAGTAACGCCAGTTTACTCTCAGGACAGTACCCAATTAAAGGGGCCTAAAGGCGTTGACTATGGTGCGCAAGGGCGATCAATTGGGCCAATTAAACCAACAGACACACTTTGGCGTATAGCGGCTAAAGTGCGCCCAGATAACTCCGTCAGCATTTATCAAGTTATGCAGGCCTTGTATAACAAAAACCCCAACTCATTTTTAGAGCAAAATCTTAATCATATTCAAAATGGTGCCTATTTAAAAATCCCTACCTTAGCCGAAATCAAAGGTGTAAATACACAGCTTGCAAAACAACGTTCTGAGCAAGATGATGCATTATGGGAAAAGAAAAAAAATGGCACGCTTACACAAAGTGAAATTAACTCAGCGCAAACCAAAGTAACTCAAGCACGTAAAATTGACGTAGATGATGCTAAAAAAGAAATACAGAAAGAATTAAATGAGATAAAAACAGAGCAAGGTACCAAGCTGATTGAGTTACAACAACAGTTTAAAAACTCTGTAAGTAATGTAGAAGAAATTTTAGTTGAAAATAATAATCTTAAAAAACAATTATCAGGAATTTCAAAAGAGCTCGAAAATTTACGTTTACAACTGGGACAAGACAGCGAAATTCAAAATCAGTTAAAAGAACTGATTGGTAAACAAAATGAGATTATTGCTGAACAAAAAAAACAAGAGATAATACCAAAAGAGTCATTTGATTTTGGCTCATTACTTTCAAATCCGATAGTGCTGGGCTTGTTAATGTTTATTCCTGGGCTAGTGATTATTTTTGCTGTTGTTATGTTTTTACGAAAACGAGTAAATAAGCAAGACGAGCCACAAAACGACGATGATTTTTTACCGCAAACCCCAACTTATACTGGTGATGACGATTTAGGCTCAAGCTTAAATGACGATCCAATTGTCCCCGATCCTCTAGATGATTTAAGTGTTCAACTAGATGATAGTCTTGAAAATGATATGTTGCCTGATGATGATTTAGACGACGGCTTAGATGATTTTTCTGGTGGCGAGAATTTACTCGACCAAGACGAACTTGAAAGTCTATTAAGTGATGACATCATTTTTGATGATGAAAATACCGATGACAATGATGAACTTGATATTTTTATGCAGCAAGGGTTTGATCAACCTTCAGATGAAAACGCTGAAGATATAGATTTAGACTTATCTGATGACTCAATAAACAATGATGAAATTCTAACTAATGACGATTTAGATAGCCTGTTTGATGAAGATGACAGTCTACCTGAGTTTGATGCAGTGCAAACAAACGAAGCTTTAGAAGATGATAGCTTAGAATCCCATGATGAAATGGCGGCTTTAAGTGAGGAGCTTGCAGATGATGATAATTTTGATATAGATGAATTATTAGATCAGACATCAACAGAATTAGATACCTCAGATAACACTTTAGATGAACTTGATTCAAGCGACGACTTTGATTTAGATGATATAGATAGCTTAATTGATGAAGCGAATGAACCAAAAAGTGATGTGGTAGATGACTCAATTGATGCAGAGTTACTCGGCGAAAATGAACTTCTAGAAGAAAACGACAACTTTGATTTAGACGACATAGATAGTTTAATTGATGAAGCAGCAGTTGATGCTGCAGATGATTCATTAGTTGAGGAAAGTGACGACTTTGATTTAGACGACATAGATAGTTTAATTGATGAAGCAGCAGTTGATACTGCAGATGATTCATTAGTTGAGGAAAGTGACGACTTTGATTT
>NZ_JACGWD010000123.1:0-5012 GCF_014077565.1 Pseudoalteromonas sp. 5Ae-yellow | reverse complement strand
TGGCAAAACTCAGTCGTAAGGTGTAATTCTTTAATAAATTCAGACATAAAAATAGGCCACAACTTCTGTTGTAGCCTATTATGAGCCCTTTGAAAGATCGTTCAATTAGCTTAAACGATCTGCATTAGACCAAGGTCTGCTTTTTTTGAGTACTCGAAAAACTAAAGCTAGTTAAAAACCACTTTATCGCTGCCAGGAGCGGCTTTAAACTCGATGATAATTTTAGCGCAATCGGCTTTAACTTCATCTTTAAGTGTTTCTTCAGCTTGCCAGCGAGCTTTATCTAGCTTAAAAATTTCTTTTTTAGCATATTTTTTACGTGCATCGTGTGTCGGCATTTCTTTAACTACCTGGTACATTTTATAAATGCCAGGATATTGTGTCGTTAAATCACGCTCGCTCTCAAAGCCATATTGAGACATAAGTACCCAAATACGTAAACAGCCTTCAGAAAACTCACACTGCTCTTCATTCATTGCACGCGCAATTAAATGAATACTATCGGCTAGTTTGGCATTTCGCTTTAAACGCGACTTCTCAAGCTTTTGCTTTTGTTCAGCCTGCGTTTTAGCAATTAACTTTTTTTGCGCATTTAACTTATACAGCAACTGACCCGCATAAAATGCCAGACCAACTATTATAGCAGCGCCTAAAAGTAAGGCTAAAATTACCGCGGTACTCATTATTTATCCTTACTATTTGTCGTCTTCATCTAACCATTCGTTGGCTAAATCGTCAGATAAGTATTGATCGAAATCAGAATTGCCTTTGCTTTCAATATCATCTGCAAGGTCATCTTCAAACTCGTCTTCATCCTCGTCTTCAATACCAAGAATTTCACATAACGCCTGATGGCGAGCAATACGGCTATTAAAGTACTTAGCATCTTTACCAGTTAGCATTTCACCTTCTTCATGACGCTCTACTAATTTAAGTAAACGCTCGTCATTCTCAAGTGCTTCTAGCTCTTGTTCAGGTGTAAATTCAGGCTCGATTACCTTTTTCAGCTCAATACTTGGTTTTAAGTTGCGTTTCATTTCAACTTTAGGCTCAGGCGCAGTTGCAATTAATGGTACCGGCTTTTTACTGCCTACACGCTTATCTTTAGGCGCGTGACCAGCATTATGGCTTTCGCTATCTAGTAAATCTGGCGCGTTACGAGAACCTGGCTTAGCGCCTTTGTTTTTTTTAACTCGCTGCTCTTTTAATGCGCGCATTTCTTTAAGCTTATCTTGGCTTAAACGAACAGGTCCGTTTGCTGGGCTTTTGCGTGACTTTTTAGTTCTACTCATATCTTGATCATCTCACTTAAGAGGTTTTGAGCGAAGCGCAAATTAATGGGCATCGCAGTGCTGGCCTAGCCAGAAGAATTCAGTTTGCGCTTAGAGGTTGGGTCTCTCATTTAAAAGCGCCTTAGCTAATTAATCGCTAATTTTAAACGGTGGGTATTGTAACAGGACAAATAAAAAGGCGGTAGAGAAAACATCTCTACCGCCTGCTAATCTGAGCGCCATTATCTGGACACTTCTCCCTTCGACTTTTTTTAGTCTTTATTATTTTTATTATTATCAGTCCGTATTGTTATTATTTTTACGTTCCTTGTTACATTCCATTTTGTTTTTATTACTAAACTTCCATGAGTTTTTTATTATTTTCGGTCATCCTGACACTTTTTTATTATTTCCTTTAGTAGCACTAATCTTATGCTATGTAGTCATGCCGCGTTACTTTCCTTGATAGTTATTTCCGTTTTGTTATTGTTGTTTTGCGACAGTGGTTAATTTACTCGTTAATGATTTTGTTACAACTGGTTTATATAACTTTTATTATCTTTATTACATTGAGATATAAAAATAAATATAAATTACAATAAGTTAATCAATAATAAAAAATAAAAAGAAGACTTTTCTTACAACCAGACATGGTCAATGTCTTACATTGAAACGGACGATATCGTTAATTTTTGACACAAAAAAAGCAGCCTAGGCTGCTTTTTTTAACACATTGTAGTTTATTTATTATTAACTACTAAATAAATACGACTTTAGTGTAAGCCACCTAAATACTGAGAAAGTACTTCGATGTCTTTATCTGTTAATTTTTTTGCAATATCGCCCATCATGCCATTTAAGTCATTATGACGAGTACCATCACGGAACTTTTCAAGTTGAGCCTTGATATATCCTGGATGCTGAAAAGAAATTTTTGGAAACTTAGCAAGTGACGAGCCATTACCACGTGGGCCATGACATGCTGCACATGATGGAATTCCACGTTCTGCATCGCCTGCTTTAAAAAGCATCTCGCCAACTTCAACAACATCTTTAGGTGTAGCACCTTCAGTCATGTTCATTGAAGAAAAATAAGCAGCTAGATCTTTCATGTCTTGCTCGCTAAGTGGCATAGCCATAGCGCTCATTACTGGATCCATACGCCCTTCTTTGCCGCCTGATGTCATACCTAATTTTAAATCCTGAAGTTGCTTAAGGATATAATCTGGATGTTGACCTGCAATTTTAGGGTAAATATTAACCGGCGCATTACCGTCTGGGCCGTGACAAGCCGCACACGTTGCTGATTTTTCTTTACCTGCGTTTACATCGCCATCAAATGCTGTTGCGTTGCTTGCTGACAACGCACCAAGCAATATTGTTAAAGATAGTGCTATTTTTTTCATGGTGAATTCTCTGTTTCCGACCCTGTATCATCTACAATCGTGATGTTGTAATACATATATTCTACACGATAATAAATTCTCTGGCACGTTTTCTACACATATTAAGCTTATAATTTACAGGGTTTTGACTTAGATTAAGCTTTAACATGTTTTAAATGTACCATAGGTGCTGTTTTTAGGTGGTTAAATACGCTTTTTAATACATCCTTTATAGTATAAAATACGCGCCCTGAGTGAATTTGGTTTACTCAACGTTATTTATTTAAGTTTTAGGAGAGCCTGTGCTCAAATCTCGTATCAAATATAATACTGCGTCTTTCGTAACAAGCGCTCCCGACATTACTAAATTACCTGCTGATACGGGAATTGAAGTTGCGTTTGCCGGTCGTTCCAACGCAGGTAAGTCGAGTGCATTAAATGCATTAACCGATCAGAAGCTAGCACGTACAAGTAAAACACCTGGACGTACTCAGCTAATCAATACATTCGATTTAGCTGATGTTGACGATATGCGCCTTATCGATTTACCAGGCTATGGTTTTGCTAAAGTACCAATCGAAATGAAAAAGAAATGGCAAAAATCGCTAGGCGAATACCTACAAAAGCGTCAAAGCTTAAAAGGTATTGTTATTTTAATGGATATTCGTCATCCATTAAAAGATTTAGACCGCGATTTAATTAATTGGGCTATTGGTAGTGAGATTCCAGTATTGGCACTATTAACTAAAGCCGATAAATTAAAGCAAGGCCCTCGTAAATCACAAGTACTGCAAGTTCGTCGTGAATTAAGCACGCTTGATGGGGATATTACAGTTCATGCATTTTCATCATTAAAAGGCACGGGTTTACCAGAAGTAGCTAAAAAACTAGATGAATGGTTTTTAGGTCCTGTTATTGCTGTACCACCTACCGATGAAACAATCACAGACGAAACTAACCCAGAGGCTTAAACGCTGGCGTTACGATAAATAAAACTGCTTTCCTGCAGATTTAATAAAATAGCCGAGCTTATCAGACTCGGCTTTTTCAGCCCACTGATAATATACGCTTCGCGCAACACGCGCACTACAGCCATAAGGTAGCTTTAGATAAGGCACTTTTGACCCTTTATAGTCTTTTATAACTAAAGGCTGCTGAGCGCTCACCAACCACTGCCTAGCTAAATTATCAATACAACACAACACCTGCCCTTGCACTGTATTTTCAAAACGCCAATCAACAATAATAAACGGCGCATCATCAACCGTTATTGTTATTTTTTCGACAGGTGTTTTTAAATAAAATTGCTCACCTTCTTTACATAGAACAGAAGCAAACAGCTTCACCATGGCTGGGCGTGTTATTTCGCTGCCATCGTAAAACCATTTCCCCTCATGATTAATGACAATTGGCAGTTCACCACAATGATTAGGCTGCCAACTATCAAAAGGTTTGCTTGGCTCGCTTAATTGCTTGCTAAGCTCACTTAAAGAAATCACTGTTTTTTAAGTGTAATTGCAAATGTAACAGGCACTGCTGTCGCAATTGAAGGTAAGCCCGCTAGCTCTTGCAGCTTTTTAACGCCTTCAGTTACACCAAAATCATCACTATTAATAATAATAGGTGTTAATGATGATACCGTTAAATCACCACTTTGCGTGCTGTTAACGAGTACATCAATTGCCAATGGCTTTTTATTACCGTGAAAATCAAGCTCAGCTTTAATACCCTTCAATACATATTGACCAGGCTTTTTAATATTGCTCAGTTCTTTAGTTAAATTTGCAGTTAAAACAGCATTTGGAAATTTAGCCGCTTCGAATAAAAATGTCGTTAAACGCTCATTACGAATAGGAATTAGAGTTTCGGCTGATGTTAAATCAACATTAACGCTAAACTCGCCTTTATCAGAAAGCATACCTTCAAGGTTAGTAAAATGGTGAGCTTCAGCAATCGAATCTTTTTTAATTGAAACAAAGCTTAGTTGGCTTTTATCATTCACTAGCTGCCAATTGGCCTGAGCAACATTAGAAATAACTAAACTTGATAAAGAAAAACCTGCAATAGCTAATGCTTTAAACATAACGCACTCCTTAGTAATAAAATGAAAAGAATAATATCACTTCGATGGTATCACCTGCGATGTACCCAAACCACCTCGAAATGACGAATGAATAATACAATTGGTATAGCGCAAAAAAGAATTAATTAGATAGGATTTTTAGGCGTAAAACATCGAGTAGGGTGAGGCTTTTGCCTCATCCCTCTCACAGAACCGTACGTACGGGCCTCGTATACGGCTCCTGTATTCTTCTATCCCTTCGGCTTATTTTCTAAACGCCGATTGAGCAAGCCA
>NZ_JACGWD010000101.1:0-11465 GCF_014077565.1 Pseudoalteromonas sp. 5Ae-yellow | reverse complement strand
GGCTTCCTTCAGACCCCACCGTTGGCCAGTGACGCCCTTGCCATTCAGATTATCTTCCCCTTAGTCAGGGTGATAAGGCATCTTTCAGCCTATCGGGTTTGCCAGCTTCGCTGGGCAAACAAAAAAAGGTGCTTTCTTAAAAAGCACCTTATTGAGTTAAATCTATTTAAATATAAAGAGTAACTACTTTTTAATACCCGCTAAATCAAGCATAAATGCATAGTTTAGCGCGGTATCTTCTAAGCGTTTAAAGCGACCTGATGCACCACCGTGCCCTGCTTCCATATCTATTTTAAACAGTAACTTATTATCATCAGTTTTATAGTCACGCAGCTTAGCAACCCATTTTGCAGGCTCAAAGTATTGAACTTGCGAATCGTGCAAGCCAGTCGTTACTAACATATTAGGATATGCTTGCTTAGATACTTGGTCGTATGGCGAGTAAGACAGCATGTAATCGTAATACGCTTTTTCGTTCGGATTACCCCACTCGCCGTATTCATTTGTTGTAAGCGGAATACTCGCATCAAGCATCGTTGTCACTACATCTACAAACGGTACCGCAGCAACCATACCTTTATAAAGCTCAGGCGCTTGGTTTGCTACTGCGCCCATTAATAAGCCACCAGCACTGCCACCTAACGCAAATATTTTATCTTTTGCGCCATACTTTTGAGAAACCAGTGCTTTAGTTACGTCAACAAAGTCGTTAAATGTATTCTTTTTAGTTAGTAGCTTGCCGTCTTCGTACCAAGGACGACCTAGCATTTGCGATCCACGTACATGGGCAATTGCAAATACAAAGCCACGGTCTAACAAGCTTAAACGTGAGCTTGAGAACGTTGGATCCATGGTTGCGCCGTACGACCCATAGCCATATTGCAGTAGCGGGTTAGTGCCATCTTTTTTAAACGTATCTTCACGGTAAACTAAACTTACCGGTACTTTTATGCCATCGCGTGCTGTTACAAAAATACGCTCTGAAGCGTAATTGTCAGCATCAAAATCACCTAACACAACCTGTTGCTTAAGAAGCGTTTTATCGCCAGTCGCTAAATCTACATCGTACGATGAGCCCGGAGTGGTCATGCTTGTGTAGTAAACACGTAACGTGCTGCTATCTATATCGTTATTGCCATAAGTACCAATTGTATAAGCGCTATCGTTAAAGCTCAGTGGTAACTCTTTACCTGTTTTTAAATCACGCGCAATCAACTTTGATTGGCCCATTTCACGTTCTTGGTAAACTAAGTAGTCATTAAATAAATCAATGCCTTCGAGTTTAATATCATCGCGCGCTGGGATCACACTTTGCCAATTAGCCTTGTCGCCTGCTTTATCAATATCAACTTTCATCAGCTGAAAATTTACAGCATTTAAGTTAGTTACAATGTAGTAAGTATTCCCTAGCTTCG
Source organism: Pseudoalteromonas sp. 5Ae-yellow (assembly GCF_014077565.1). Lineage (NCBI taxonomy): Bacteria > Pseudomonadati > Pseudomonadota > Gammaproteobacteria > Alteromonadales > Pseudoalteromonadaceae > Pseudoalteromonas > Pseudoalteromonas sp. 5Ae-yellow. The sequence continues at coordinate 10,050 of NZ_JACGWD010000101.1, read as the reverse complement.
AAATATCATATTCAAGCCCTGCTTCGCGCTCAATTAAGCGTTTAGGCATTGCCTTAGTATCATCAGCACTTAATACAGATACGCCTGATGCAGCCGTGCTGCTGTGCCAAATATAAATTTCTGACTCATCTTTGCTTTTACTCATACCCATGTAGTAACTGGTATCAGTTTCTTCGTAAATTAGCTCATCATCAGCTTGCGATGTACCTAATGTATGACGATACACTTGGTAACCTAGTAGAGTTTGTAAATCTTTTTTAATGTAGTAAACCGTTTTATTATCGTTTGCCCACACAATGCCACCGTTGGTGCCTTCAAGTGTGTCTTCGAGTAATTTACCGGTAGTTAAATCTTTTATTTTTACGCTATAAATCCGACGACTAACAGTATCTTCGCCATAAGCCATTAAATTGCCATTAGGGCTTACATCTAAACCACTTACTGCATAATAATCATGACCTTTAGCAAGCTCATTTACATCTAAAATAACTTGCTGATCGGTACCTGCAAAATCGCTGCTGCGTAAGTAAGTAGTGTACTCGTTATCGCCACGTGTTTGTGTTGAGTAAAAATAATCACCGTTTTTAACTGGGACCGAATCATCGTCTTTTTGAATACGCCCTTTTAGCTCTTCAAACAACTCACTTTGCAGCGTTTTAGTATGTGCGAGCATTGCATCAGTGTATGTGTTTTCAGCTTCTAAATAGTTAATTACCTCTGGTGCTTTACGTTCATCATCACGTAGCCAATAGTAATCATCAATGCGTGTATCACCATGAATAGTCATTTCATGTGGCACTTTTTTAGCAACCGGCGCAACAGCTTGTGCAACTTGAACCGTTTTAACTTGTGTATTACTTTTTTTGGTTTCTTCAGGGGCTTGATTACAGCCACTTAAAATAGCGAGTGATAGTGCTGCGAGTGCGAATGGAGTACGTTTCATCAGTCAAAGTCCTTGTTGTATTTTTATTTTTTATTAAGTAATTAAATATACCTAAAAATAACCTGTGTTGTGATTTAGTTTGTGAAGCTATGTAAAGTAAATCAACGTAATTCCTCTTTTCTTAATAAGCCTACATCAGGTACTCTGTAGATATATAAATCACTTTTAAGCTCAACTGATTAAGGGTAGTAATGAATAGCGAAGTAATTAACATTTTAACTATGGCAAAAGTAATTCAAACGGCCGTTGCTCCCGTATTTTTAATCACAGGTATAGCAGCAACTTTAGGTGTTTTATCTAATCGCTTAGCACGAATTACCGACAGAGCGCGCTTACTTGAGCGAAGATTAAAAGTAAATACAGATGACGATTTTAATAAGTCGCTAGCAACAGAGCTGCGCGCCTTATTAAAAAGATCTCGATGTATACATATTGCTTTTAGCTTAAGCGTATTAAGTGCCTTACTTGTATGTGCTGTGGTTATGTTTTTATTTTTGTCGCACATACAATCAATTAACTTAAGCGTGACCATTGCTTGTTGTTTTGTAGCAGCGATGGCATTGCTTATATGTGCATTTATGTCGTTACTTGGTGAGGTGTTCTTAGCAACCCGCAGCATGCGTCGCGGGATGATATTTGCAGATATTGATATAAACGATTAATTTTTTATAAAAAACCCCGAGCAACTAATGTTACTCGGGGTTTTTATTAAATAAGCTTATTTAATAAAATAACTTATTGTGCAGTATAAATAGTCTCTAGCACTTCAATTCTAGCTTCTTTAGCATAACCTGAAGCATTTAACTGCTCTGCTGCAATTAAAATATCTTGTCCATCATTCACTGCTAAAACGGCAATCTTAGTACCAGGAAATACAGACACCACTTTTAATCCAGCCGCTGCAGCAATGTCGCTAGCAGTAATACCATCTTTTAAAAGTACCGTAATATTACCCGATAAAGAACTTAAGTTATTAGTAAGAATATTACGAACTAATGACCCTTTAGTTACTACATCAGATGTACTTGCAACATTAACAACCGCCATGTCGCCTTTTTGCATAACTACATGCTCATCAGCAGCAACACTTGATGGTACTAGGCTCAAATTTCTCTCTACTTTATAAGAACCAAAATCAGCTTTAGTATACTTTAAGCTAGATGCTTGCTTCTTTGGTAGTTGAAGCTCTTTATCAAAGCTTGTGTTTGCCGTAGCGCTTAAAGAAATACACGCAGCAGCACTTAATACGATTAATTTATTAACTTTCATTTTCATAATCCTTACTCTTGACCTGCGTGACCGAATGCGCGTAAAGACACACCCCCTAAAACACTTGCTGAACTATTATTGCTAATACCTACTACACCTAAACCATTGTCATCACCTTTACTAAGTGCATAGCTATCTGCGCTCGTATCTAGTAAACGAACTGTCCAAGTGCCTTTAGTCGACTCACCATAAAACGCATTTGAAAGCATTACTGCATCTTTTAGTATATAGCCAACACTCCAACTGCTAGTGAAACTATATGCTGGGTAGAATAAAGCTTGCTTCGATGACAGTAATACACTTCTTGTACCCGCTGGCGATGTAACTTCTATAGCTAAATCTGTTCCGGCTGAAGTTTGTGTGCCATCGCTTAAGCCAAAGCCCATTTCAGCATTACTTACATCAAACTTAAATTGCATTGCTTCAATGCTTAGCTCTTCCGTCACTTCAATTTCTTGTGTAAGACCCGTTGCACTGTTATCTGGAATTTCTAGTGCAAGTGCGTCCTCAGCAATTACTGAACCAACACCGCTCCACTGAGTAATAACTTGTTCGCCTAAAGAAACATCGTAAGCCTTCGCCATAGAAACCGCAGCTCCAGCATCAGCACGACCAAAACCATATAAGTTATTGAAGTTATAACCGGCAGAGTTTTCAATCCAACCGTCGTGAGCAACAAATTCGCCTTCACCAACTGTTAATTTAACAGCAGCATTATCTGCATCTATTAAAGTGCTAGTTGATGCAAGGATATGGCGAACGTCACGCCATGTTAAATCTGGATTAGCCGAAAGAATTAACGATACCACGCCCGATGCATTTGGCGCAGCAGATGATGTACCATTAAACGTTGAAGTATAGTTACAGCTTGCATTGTCTGCATGGCCTGGGTAGTTAAATGGATATTGACTTGCAGCAAACTCTTCACCGTAAGCAGCAGCCCATGCTGCAATAGAACCACCATTAAAACCTGAATAACCATTAATACAAGTCATTTGATCGGTTGTTACCATTGCAGGAGCAAAACGACCATACTCACCCGCTGGAGCCGACACCATTACGTTAGCGCCCGCTGTAGAATAGCTAGTATGTTTACCATTAGCATTTACTGCAGCAACACTTAAATAATAAGGGTGGCCTTGGCTTGGCTCAAAAGCGCCATTATAACAAGTTAAACCTAAGTCATTTGCACCATTGTCAGCACATAAAGAACCTTCATCGCCACCATCTTCAAATGAGTTACCGCTAGATTTCATATTTAGCGCACCTTTACCGTCACGAAGGTTAAGGTTAGGGTAAGACTCAATTGCTTCATCTAGCTCTGAATAACCGATAAACGTAGGGAACGTAATACCGTAACTACGGTTAAAGGCTGAAATATTTTCAGACGTACTAATACCACTACCAGGGAAGCCATGAGCAAGTAAATCAGTTTGTGCTACTTTATCTCCACCAAGGTAGTTCATACCGATTAAGCCTGCATCAGGTGCAACACCACGGCCGCCTTTGCCATTCCAACCTTTTGCTGCAATTAAGCCGGCAACACTTGTTCCGTGGTCACCACTGTTTGATGTACTTGTAGGGTCTGTACGATCTAGCGCTTCAGCGTTAAGGTTTAAAGAACGATTTGGTAATACGTTATCTACTAAGTCTTCGTGGCGAATTTCCATACCCGAGTCAACAACAACAGCAGTTACACCAGCTCCTGTAACGCCTTGAGCATAAGCGGCTGTTACATTCATATCTTCACCAGCAACCAAACCTGTAGCTTCTGCATTAGCAAAACTAGCATCAACATCTGCTTGCGCTTCTTCTTCTGTATCGCCAAATAGATTTACATATAAATTAACTAAGCCCTGCTTCATTTCATCGCTTAATGAGTATGCTTTTTGGCCTGTATTATTTAGGTGCCATTGTTGATTTGCTAATGGGTCACCAACAACTCCTGAAATGCTTATTTGCGCAGAAGCCGTTTTACCATTTGCGTTTACAGTGTAATCAATAACTGCATCATCATCCGTCATTGGAACATAAGTAAATGATGTTCCCTCTACAGTTAGAGTACCGTGACTAAATGTGAATACGCCATCTTCTGCAACCACTTCTTCACCGTTTTCAGTGAAGCTAAATGTAAGTGCATCGCCATCGTTATCACTGGCTTTAAATTCTGCAGTAACAGGGATCCATTGTTTTAAATCTACAACAACTACATCGCTCGCTTTAGGCGCTACGTCAGTAACTAATGGTACGCTGTTTTTCTTATCGTCATCACTACTTCCACAACCAGAAAGTGAAACCACTATTGCAGCAGACAATGCTGACATTTTAAAAATATTATTTTTCATAAACTCTCTTTGTTAGTTATTTTTATGATGGTGTGACGTTACACAACAGGAATAAAAATAACAACGAGGTGTTTACAGTCATTAACAATAAAGACAATAGATGTAACGATAGAGTAATCGTTGTATGCTTAGTTAAAGAAACAATTATTAAGCACATATATTAACTTGAACATTCAAAGAAGCTAATATAGAACAGGATTAACAATTACTTTAAAAGGGGCAAACATGAAATTGAAAAAAGTATTAGCAGGTATAGCATTAGCTACATGTGCACTTAGCGTATCGGCAAATTCTGCATTTAAAGAACCAAGTGACGCGATTGAATACCGCCAAGCAGCGTTTTCAATGATCTCAGTACAAATTGGTGACATGGGCGCAATGCTAAAAGGTAAAGTACCTTTTGACGCAGAGCAATTTAAAATGCGTGCTAACAACGCTGCTGCACTTTCAAAAATGCCATGGGAAGCGTTTTACGAAGGGACAGATAAAGGCGACACAGCTGCACTTGCTGCTGTTTGGGCCGAAAATGCAACCTTTGTTGAAAAAGCGAATGCTTTTGCAGCAAATGCAGATAAGCTAGCGTTAGCTGCTCAATCGGGCGATAAAGCCGTAATTGGTAAAGCTTTTGGCGCATGGGCTAAAGGCTGTAAAGATTGTCATAAGCAATTTAAAGATTAATTATTGTTGTAGCCAGTTTAACAACAATAAAAAGCACTGAGCGTTAATAACGGTCAGTGCTTTTTTTATGTTTTATATTTATACCAATTTGCTTAATTAAGTGATCTATTTTGAGGCTGGAAAAACGTGTTGATAGCTAGGCAAAAAATTCGCTATTTAGTTGTTCTAAATGAGAATTTTTTAACGTAGGTAGCGACACGTTAACCCCGTAAAATGATTAAGTATTATTGCGAATTGGTATTATTACGAGACCTTAGCAGCTCGGCTTTTAAAAGGGCGCTTAAATAACGCACCAATATCACCCAAAATAATATATAAACACGGTACTAATATAAGCGTTATTAACGTTGCAAACATAACAGCAAAGCCAAGTGCTACTGCCATTGGTATTACAAACTTAGCCTGCAGGCTTGTTTCAAACATAATAGGTAATACACCAGCAAAGGTTGTTATAGACGTTAATAGTATTGCTCTAAAGCGGGCACAACCGGCTTCTATTACTGCATTTTTAACGCTAACACCTTCGCGGCGAACTTGGTTTACATAATCGGTCATTACAAGTGAATCATTTATAACAACACCTGCTGCGGCAATTAAGCCAAATCCCGACATTAAGCTCATATCTAAATCAAACCAGTAATGACCCCAAATAGCCCCGGTTAAACTAAACGGAATAACCGACATTACAATAAGCGGTTGTGAATAGCTTTTAAGCGGCACAGCTAGCAGTATGTATACTAAAATCATTCCGCCAATAAAAAACATTATTTGCTCATTAGCTTGAGCTTGCTGCTCTTCTATTGCGCCACCAAGCTCTGATTTAACACTTGGGAATTCTTCTATTAGCTGTGGCAGTAAGTTTTCTTTTACTTGCTTAACCACTTCACCCGGCTCAATTTGCTCTTCATCAATATTGCCATAAACATATACGGTACGGTAGCCACCTTCGCGGCGTATATAGCTAATACCTGGCGTTTCGGTTAATTCTACTACATCACCAAGAAGTACTTCTCGCCCTTGCGGGGTAGTAACCACGGTGTGTTTAAGTGATGAAAATGCCTCACGAGTCAGTTTAGGGTAGCGTACCATTACGCGTACTTCTTCGCCGCTTCGGATTACGCGCTGCGCTTCGCCACCATAAAAACTGGCTCCCACTTGATTTGCAATACCTGCTAAATCTAAGCCTAAATCGTAAGCAACAGGTTTAAGGCTCATTTGCACTTCTTTGCTCGCAGGATCTATGGTTGAGCTAATATCAAACAACCCTTTTTGCTGTTGAAGTAATTGAATAAAACGACGACCCGCTTGATTTAAAGTATCTATATCTGAGCCATACAGTAAATAGCCAAACTCGCCGCCGCCATTACCACCGCCGCCACCAACATCGTCTTGAATAGTTAACGACTTAATACCAGCAATAGTCGGCATAGCCTCACGCCATCGGCGAGAAAGCTCAAATGCATTGTATGGACGTGAATCTTCGTCAACTAATGGAGCTAGTAACTGCGACTCAGTTCTGCCTTGGTTAAATACCAATACATCACGAATAATTTTTTGGCCAAATTCACGTTCTGTTTCTTCATCGACTCTAAGTACCATAGCTTCTATTTCGCGAATAGCGGCAATGGTTTGTAAATCAGAAACGTTGTCGTTCATTTCAACTTGTATTTGTGGAAAGTCATGCGGCACTTTAGGAGTTGGAACTGTACGTACTTTATTAGACGTAATAAGTGCAATACTGATTATAAACATTGCAATAAAAGCAAACAAAACAGTCCAGCGCCAATCAACACACTTAGCAATAAAACGTTTATATGGACCATTTACGAAACCAAAAAAGCGTGTATTGAAGCGATCGCGCCAACCACCTTTTTTGATCGGCGAAAAGTGCGTATGAGCAATGTGAGCTGGCAGTATCAGCTTTGATTCAATCAAACTAAATACTAAACACAGCATTACTACAACGGCTATACCATAAAAGAAGGCACTTTCTGGCCCGCTCGACATTGTGAATGGTGCAAATACAGCAATCGTTGTTAACACACCAAAGGTTGCAGGGGTCGCGACTCGGTTAGCGCCACGCACAACATTTTCTACACCACCGCCGCTTTTTTCAACTTCGGTGTAGGCAGCTTCCCCTATCACGATGGCATCATCCACCACGATGCCGAGCACCATTATAAAAGCGAATAACGAAATAATATTAATGCTAATGCCAAACAGTGGCATCATCATCATAGCCCCTAAAAAACAAACAGGTAAGCCAATCATTACCCAAAGCGCTAGTTTAAAACGCAAGAATAACGACAACATAATTGCCACCAAAATGGCACCTTGAAACAGGTTAGCTTTCATCATATCAAGGCGAGCATTTAGGTAGTATGTCATGTCCATTAATGGCTCTAACCGAATACCCGGCGGCAACTGCTTATTTTTTTGATCAATAAACGCTTTAACCGAATCCGCAACGGGAATCATGTTTTGTTCTTGCGTTGCTTTAACCGATAAATACACCGCGTTTTCGCCATTAAACTTAAAGTAGCGCTCACCTTCAGTAAACTGATCTTTAATAACTGCAATATCTTGCAGTAAAACTTTAGCACCATACTCACCAATTTTTACCGGAATTTGCCTAAACTCATCACCTGAGTAAAACTGGTTTTCTACTCGAACAGAAATAACGCCTGCGTCTGTTTTTAGCTGCCCAGCAGAGAAGTTAGCTGAGTAACGGCGTACCGCATTCATCACATCACTAAGGGTTAAATTATATTGGCGAAGCGTATCGGGCTCTATTTCAATAGCAATTTCATCAAGCGGTACATCGTTTACAACCAAAGATACGTTAGATAACTGTAGTAACTCATCCTCTATTTGGTTTGCTATCGGCTTAAGCTCCGTAAGCGGTAAGTCAGCAACCAGTGTCATGCCTATTACATCTTGCCTAAACTCAACCTGACTTATGGTGACCGGTTCCATACCCGCCGGAAAAGTCGCAATGCCATCAACGCGTAGCTTTACCTTATCAAGTACATCGGTAAGTTCTGCATCGGTGTTTATTTCTAGGCTTGCTGTACCGCCATTTCTAAATGCGCGATACACGCCTTTTTTAATTTCGGTTATATCTTTAAGTGACTCTTCAACTTTTATGAGAATACTTTCTTCTATTTCCTGAGGAGAGGCACCGGGGTAATTAGCCTCAATATTAATGTAGTTAATCTCTACATTAGGAAACATTTGGCGCTGAATCGTAAAGTAACTTATAGCCCCCATAATAATGATAAAAAACATCATTAAATTAGCGGCTACTGAATTATTAGCAAAGTAGGCAATTAGCCCTGTTTGTTTTTGTTGTATTGACTCGCTCATAATTATTAGACCCTACAGCTGTTGCGTGTTTGAAGTGCTCGTTTCTGAGCTTTCAGGTTTTGCAGCTACACCTGCAATTTTAACCTGCATTCCTTTTTGCGGGTATTCAGGTAAAGTAATAACGAGTTTGTCATCGGCATTTAAACCACTGCTAATATAAAAATACTCACCCTCTTCACGAATAACCGTTACTTTGCGAGGCTCTAGTTCTTGATTTTCGTTTACTACCCACACAGTTTGATTGTTAACCAAAGCTTGCGGTAAACGGTAAATATTATTAAGCATTGCACCTGCAAAGTTTACCTGCACGTAGCTGCCAAACTTAATGGCTGGTTGTATGTTTTTAAGACCGTATGGGTCTTCTATACGTACTACTAAACTGCTCATACGGGTAGCGTTATCAACAATCCCTAAGTCACGGTCAATTACACCTTCACGAGTGAAGCTGTTTAGGCCCTTTTGAATAATCGTTGCGGTAATACCTTTAATACGCTCTGGCAAAAAAACGCTATCGAACCCTGCTATAGGAATAATCACTTCAGCAGTTTCAATATTATTGAGTTCAGCAACTTGCGAACCCATAGTTACAAATTGACCCACACCTACATTTCGGCTAATAACCAATGCATCGTAAGGGGCTGTTACTTCACAATTATCTAAGTCACGTTGTGCACGTTTTAATGCAGCTTGCGCCGACTTTACAGATGCCTGCGCACTTAACACTTGAGGCTTACGTAAAAATAAGTCGGTACGCGCTTTACCAGGAAAACGCTTTGCTTCATCTGCGGCTACTTGGGCTTGGGCTTGTTCTTCAATTAAGCCTGCCTGTGCGCGAGCTATTTCGGCCTCAGCAACAAGTACTGCTGCTTCATAGTTATCTTTTTCGATAGTAAACAACGTCTCACCGCGAGCAACGATTCCACCGGCTACAAAATTAGGATGCCAACTTAGCACTTCACCCGACACCTGCGCCGAGAGTTGTGTATTTTCAAGTGGCTTTACTTCACCGTAGCTATTAATAATAACTTGATGATCGTTTGCAGCCACTGGCTCAACTTGCACTGTTGGACGAGTATCAATTACTTCTTTTTTTTCTGGCTCTTGTGCAATGGCATTTATTCCCATAAAGCCAACAACACCAACAACTAGTGCTACAAATGGAAAAACCCATCTAAGTGAATTTGTTTGCATATCCTATTATCCTCAAAATTCTATTAACGTCATAATACCAGAGCCATATGAAACATTAAGGTGACATTTGTAAGCAACTGTTACAAGTGCGTATATTAATAGATAAAATAAAGGAAGTAGCTTAAGAAAACGACTAGGGGCTGTTGATCTTTGTAGTACATATATCAATCAGCCCACATTGGTAGCCACATCATAGTAAATGCTAAAGCGAGCATTGAATGATAATTTCGTTCAAGCTTTTCATACCGCGTGGCTATC
>NZ_JACGWD010000119.1:0-6829 GCF_014077565.1 Pseudoalteromonas sp. 5Ae-yellow | reverse complement strand
ATTAAATTGCACTATAACGTCGTTAAAAATTTTTTATTTAGAACAACTAGATACAAAAATTTTTGCCTAGTTCTAGCGTAATTTTCTTAACGTTAAATAGACCCCATATATAAGCAGATTGGTATTAAAGGGATTTAAAATGAATAAAATTATTATTGGGTTTGCTTTTGCTATTTCATCATTTGGCGCATTTGCACAAAGTACTGATGATTGGCCAGAAGGCGGTGCAATGCACACGGGCAATACTTATAATTTAGAGGGCAATAGATACAAAACTAAAATCAGTAAAATGATGGATGAAATTTACCCGCAACTAACTGATGATTACCAAGTAGATGCAGTTAAAGCGCAAATAAAAGCATGGGAGCAGTATATAGATGCTACATGTAACGTTGTTGGCATAGCAACGGGTGCCGGTGGCTCTTGGCCCTCAACGTATAGTGTTAAATGCGAAAGAAGCCTAAGTTATGATAGATACTTTGCGACTAAAAATGCGCTGAAGTGTGTTAATAGGTTGAGCAAAGAAGAGTTTGTAGGACGTAGCGAAAAGTTAAACTGTTTAATCCAAACTCTAAACATAAAAATATTTTAAATTGGAGTAGCGCTACAGCTAAATTATACAGTTAGCTGTAGCATGTTAGGCTTTATAACACCTCAATACTTTATAGCAACTCAATACTTACTGTTGCGCCTTTTTCGATATTGCCGCTTTGCGCAGGCACTACAATTAAGCTGTTAGCTTTACTAAGCGACGAAAGTACACCCGAGCCCTGTTTATTAAACGGGGCAACCACTAAGTCACCTTGCTCGTTAATTGTTGCTGTACCGCGTTGAAAGTCAGCTCTGCCAGGGCGCTTTTTAATAACGGATGTAGTAACCGCGTTAAATCGCATTTTAGGATTTACTTCACCAAGACCCGACAGCTTTTGCAGTGCAGGCTCTACTAACTGATTAAACGTAACAGCAGCCGACACAGGGTTACCTGGCAAGCCAAAAAAGTAACTGTTACTTAGTTTACCAAAGGCAAAAGGTTTGCCTGGTTTCATGGCTATTTTCCAAAAGTGAATTTCGCCAATTTCGTTGAGCACTTCTTTAGTAAAGTCGGCTTCTCCAACCGATACGCCGCCTGAGCTTATTACGGCATCGGCAAGTTCGTTCGCTTTTAAAAATGCATTGGTGATGAGGTCTTTGTCATCAGGGATTATTCCTAAATCGATCACGTCGATATTTTTTTGTTGCAGCGCACTAATAATAACAGCGCGGTTGCTTTCAAAAATAGCGCCTTGCTTAAGAGGCTGACCAGGTTCTATTAGCTCATCGCCTGTAGAAAGCACGGCTATTTTTAGGGTTCTTACCACGTCTATATTGGCAATTCCTAAAGATGCAAGTAACCCCACATCAACGGCTTTTAATTTATCGCCTGCTTTTAAAATAACATCGTCTATTGCAATATCTTCACCAGCAAAACGTACGTTTTCATTTAGCTCTGGTTGCGCAATAAACGTAATTTTATCGCCATCTACCGAGGCGTTTTCTTGCATTACAACGCCGTTAGCGCCTGGTGCAATGGCGGCGCCGGTCATTATTCTTACGCATTGCCCTGGGGTAAGTGTTCCTTCAAAAACTTGACCTGCAAACACGCTGCCTACTTGTGTGTAGGTTAAGCTTTTATCTGAAATACACAGCGCATAGCCATCCATTGCTGAGTTGTTATGAGCGGGTACGTTTATAGTTGACTTAACATCGCTTGCTAAAACGCGATCAACACTTTGCATTATAGAAATGGTTTCAACGTCTTTAACAGGCGTTATTGTGCCAAGTATATTTTGTATTGCAGTTTCAATTGGTAATAAACCGGGTGCATTGCAAACATCGTTCATATATATTGCTTACTTAAATCATTTTATTTTGAAACAATACTTATAATGTCAAAGCTTTACAATACATGGTTGGGTTATTTTTTGTGTGTGATATGCATGCTTTCGTGCAGCGTAAACGCAAAAGAAACGCTGCATGTAGCCGTAGCGAGTAATTTTAAAACTGTATTGGAAACCCTACTAAAAAAATCCCCATTACCTAATGTTGACGTGAAAATATCAGCCGCTTCTAGCGGTGTTTTATATTCGCAAATAGTGCATGGCGCGCCATTTGATGTGTTTTTATCGGCCGACGATTTTCGCCCGCAATCGCTTATTAAAGAAGGTTATGCCGAGCAAAGTAGTTTGATCACTTACGCGTTAGGCGAACTTGCTTTGTGGCAACCCAAAGCTGAAAAAGTAAATGATAAAGTAGCCATTGCTAATCCGCGTTTTTCACCATACGGACGTGCCTCAGAGCACTACGCGAATAACCATTTTAAAAAACCAATAAATTATGTGTACGGGAATAATATTACGCATGCGTTTCAGTTTGTGCAAAGTGGTAATGTAGGAGTAGGGCTGGTGGCTGTTTCATCACTAAAGGCGGCTTACAGTAACACGCAAGATCAAAAATATTTAGATTACACCGTGCTGCCTACCAATCAATATCCCGATATAATTCAACAAGGCGTTATTATTAGCTCGACTAAAAAGCATGCTAGCGCTAAGCAACTTATGCAATTTTTAATGACGCAGGCTACGCAGCAGCAGTTAATTGAATTAGGTTACAGAATAAAGGATAACAATGCTTCAAAGTGATTTAACCGCGCTGTGGTTAACTATAAAACTTGCCTTTATAACCGCAGTACTCCTTCTTATTTTTTGTATTCCGCTGGCATACAAGCTCGCTGGCTATAACGGTAAATTTAAACCATTTTTAGAGGCATTAATTGCAATGCCTTTAGTGCTACCGCCTACATTATTAGGGTTTTACTTACTTGTTTTGTTTTCGCCTGATCACGCTTTTGGACAGTTTTGGTTTTGGCTAACGGGTACGCAGCTTGCGTTTAGTTTTCAGGGCGTGGTTATCGGCTCGCTTTTTTATTCGCTGCCTTTTGTAATGCAGCCGCTTGTGGCTGGGTTTAAACATATTAATCAAACCTATAACGAAGCTGCCATTGCGCTTGGGTTGAGCCCGTTTAAACGCTTTGTGCATTTAATTATCCCGCTTTTAAAACCCAGTATTGGTAGCGCGTTTGCTTTAGGTTTTGCGCATACATTGGGTGAATTTGGTTTGGTATTAATGATTGGCGGTAATATTCAGGGGCAAACACAGGTGGTGTCTATTGCGCTTTATGACCATGTTGAATCGTTAAATTATACGGCGGCGCATCAGCTTTCACTTATTTTACTGGCTATTTCGTTTGCCTGTTTAGTGCTGTTATTTAAGTTTAATAAAAGCATTGTAGGGGTTAAGCAATAACATGATTAAGTTAAGCCTTTTTAAAGCACTCAATAATTTTGATTTAGATATAAACCTTGAGCTTGAGTCGTTTAATGTATTGGGTGTTTACGGTCCTTCAGGCTCCGGTAAGTCAACATTACTGCGTTGTATTAGTGGTTTAGAGCCTGCAAAAAGTGTTCATATTAATAATCAGCCAGTGCATGAGTTGCCAAGTGATAAACGCGGTATAACGCTTCAGTTGCAATCGTGCCCGTTGTTTCCTCATTTAGATGTGGCAGGTAATTTAGCGTTTACACAAAAACACTGCGAAAATAAGCAAACCAGCTTAACGCTTCAATACGTTGTTAAAACACTTGAATTACAAGATTTACTAAATCGTGATGTACAAAGCTTATCGGGTGGCGAGCGCCAGCGTGTAGTATTTGCGCGCACTTTGCTTGCCGGTCAAAAATTTATAATGCTTGATGAGCCTTTTAGTGCGCTTGATTGGTCATTGCGTTTTAAAACGCTCAATAAACTCAATGAGTTAGCCGTTAAGTTTAATATTAAATTTATAATAGTAAGTCACTCATTAAAAGAGCTGCTATTTTGCTGCGATACCCTTATTCAGCTTGATAAAGGTAAGGTGATAAACCAAGGTGCAAGTGCGCACGTTGCAAAGGCTATTTACGCAAACGACAGGCAAACACCGCTGAGCTTAATTAATTACGATGTGGTTAAATTTGATAAAGACTACGGGCTATATCAACTGCAATTACAGCAAAGTGAGCAACCGCTTTTTGTGCTTCCTGCACTTGTCGATAGTAGTAATAAGCTAATTATAGAAAGTGAGCAAATGTCGCTTAGTGCGTTAAAGCCTGAGCAAATAACGCACAGTAATGTTTTAAGGTCGGTATTAACTCAAGCTGAGCTTATTAATAATAAGTGGCAGTTAACGCTTAATGTTGACGGGCAAACTTTGTATTGCTTGGCTTCAAGACGAGTGTGGGACAAAAACGACTTTAAAGTGGGCGATGTGCTTTATACAACAATCAGTAATCTAGAATAACTAAATACTGCACACCGCACATTGACTATTTTTAGCAATTTTAAAACGATTAAATTCCATGCTTAAACCATCTACCAGCAATAAGTGTTCGCTTAAGCCGCTGGGTAAACCAGCAAGCATTTTTAGCGCTTCAGTTGCCTGAATACTGCCTATTAACCCCACAATAGGAGAAAGCACACCAGATTCAGAGCAGCTTTGTGTTTGTTCACTAAAAAATTGCGATAAACAACCATAACAATGACTGTTTTCATCCATAGTAAAACACGCGACTTGTCCTTCCATACGTATTGCAGAGCCTGACACTAGCGGAACTTTAGCTTTAAAACAGGCGCTATTAAGTGCATTACGCGTTGCTAGGTTATCTGAGCAATCAATCACTATATCAATGTTATTAAATAGCTGTTCTGTAGAGGTATTTACATCAAAAAATGCCTCAATGGTGTTTATATCTATTTCACTATTAAGTGCGTTAAGCTGTTTTTTTGCAGCACTGCATTTTGAGCTACCAATATCACTTTCTTTATACAGTATTTGCCTTTGCAGGTTGGTCACGTCTATTTCATCGTTATCAATTAAGGCAAGCGTGCCAACGCCAGATGCCGCTAAATATTGACTTACCGCACATCCAAGCCCACCCACACCAACAATTAAAGCATGCGATTGCCATAGTTTCTCTTGTCCGTTTATATCAAGCTGCGGCAGCATAATATGCCGAGAATAGCGTAGTTGCTGTTGGTACGTTAACGGTGCTTTTTGCATTTTTAAATATCTCATACTTTTTTTGAACAATACCAATTTGTTAAATCCTAGAGCAAGTAGTAACGCTTTTTATTTGCACTGTAACAGCCCTTACCCCCTCACTCATATAGTGCAACTATAACGCATTAAAATAATAAATACATATAACTAGCTGAAATATATGGCTTTTAATTGGTGGCTCAGTAATTGCTGTGTTTGGTTAACTAAAATTTAACAAAATTTGAGCTACTACTCATATAAAAGAGTGGGGCATTTATAAAACAATAATACGTTTACGAGGAAATAAACATGCAACCGAGTTCTGGATTTAACTTAATATCCTTTAAAGGAAAAATGAAAGTATTACATCTAAGTTGGATGGTCTTTTTTGTGTCATTTTTTGTATGGTTTAACGATGCTCCTTTATTAGGTGCAATTGCGGGCTCGCTTGGTATTACCATGGCACAATTTAAAACATTACTAATTTTAAATGTAGCGTTAACTATTCCTGCCCGTGTTGTGGTGGGTATGCTGACCGATAAATTTGGTCCCCGGATTGTTTATGCCGCGCTACTTATTACCTGTAGTATTCCGTGTTTTATGTTTGCTATGGTAACCACATTTGAACAAGCCGCTATAGCGCGTTTTGCGCTAGGCTTTATTGGTGCTGGCTTTGTTGTGGGCATTCGTATGGTGAGTGAATGGTTTCCTGCTAACGAGCTGGGCATTGCAGAAGGTATTTATGGCGGCTGGGGTAACTTTGGTTCAGCAGCAGCGGCTATGTTATTGCCAATTATTGCACTTATGTTTGGTGGCGAAGATGGTTGGCGTTACGCTGTAGGTTTAACGGGTGTATTAAGCGTTATATTTGGTACTTAAATGTAACCGATACACCAAAAGGCGGTACATACTTTAAGCCTAAAAAAGTAGGCGCAATGGAAGTAACCAGTAAAGGCGACTTTGTATTACTTCTTATTATGAAAATCCCTATGTATGGTGCACTAGCATTACTTACTTGGAAGCTTTCACCAACCGGTGCTAACCTAATTTCGGCTAACTTTGTACTTGCCGTGTATGCTTTTTTAGTTCTGCTTTATATTTACGAAGTGTATAAAACCTTTGACGTAAATGGTCATATTTTTAAAGAGCCTGTACCTGAGTCGCATCGTTATGAGTTTAAGCAAGTGGCTGTTTTAAATATTTTATATTTTACAACTTTTGGTTCTGAGCTTGCGGTTGTATCTATGTTACCGCTATTTTTTATGGATGTGTTTGCGCTTGATATGGTGTACGCGGGTATTTTAGCCTCAGCTTATGCATTTATGAATTTAGCATCTCGCCCAGGTGGCGGTTGGATTTCAGATAAATTAGGTCGTCGTATAACACTTATTGTACTTACGACAGGTCTTGCTGTTGGTTATTTTGTAATGGGTTTGGTTGATGCATCTTGGCCTTTATGGCTTGCAGTTGTTGCGGCTATGGCATGTTCGTTCTTTGTGCAAGCAGGTGAAGGCGCTGTATTTGCCGTAGTACCGCTAATTAAGCGTCGTTTAACTGGGCAAATAGCTGGGATGACAGGTGCTTACGGTAATGTCATAGGTAAGATCTTAAGAAATTGAGTTGAAGCTCAATTCATGATCAAATGGTTATTACCACACAAACCACAGAATCAAGAAAAGAGCTTCAAATGAATGCTAACATTTTTATTAATAAGTTAAA
>NZ_JACGWD010000174.1:0-396 GCF_014077565.1 Pseudoalteromonas sp. 5Ae-yellow | reverse complement strand
CCAGTACAGCAACGTTAACTATCACTATTACACCTGTAAATGATGCTCCAATAGCAAATGCTGACACGGCAACTATGGCGGAAGATGCAGCGCCAATACTGATAAACGTATTAGCCAATGACTCAGACGTGGATGGCGACAGCCTTGCCATAAGCGCAGCATCAGCTGATATTGGCTCTGTATCAGTGCTTGGCAATCAAATTCAATATACACCGGCAGCCGACGACAACGGCTTCGCAACAGTTACTTATACTGTAAGCGATAGCAACGGCGGCGCCAGTACAGCAACGTTAACTATCACTATTACACCTGTAAATGATGCTCCAATAGCAAATGCTGACACGGCAACTATGGCGGAAGATGCAGCGCCAATACTGATAAACGTATTAGCCAATG
>NZ_JACGWD010000194.1:0-279 GCF_014077565.1 Pseudoalteromonas sp. 5Ae-yellow | reverse complement strand
GCTAGGCCGATGAAAGCCAGTAATGGTGTGGAGGGGAAAACCAAGCCGACCATCAACATTATGTTTGATGGGGTCAATTTTAGCCAAAAGCTTTAATTGATTGCGAAGGGGGGAAGTATTCTTTAAGCGTATGAAAGACGAAGACTTTTGTTTATTGGCTCACAAGTATTTCGACGGAAATAGCCAAGACATGACGGCCAAGCAGGAATGTAGACGCTGAGAATTGAAGGGCGAGCAATGGAGTAATGGCTGACCACTTAGGCAGATTGCCAAAAAAAA
>NZ_JACGWD010000139.1:0-1738 GCF_014077565.1 Pseudoalteromonas sp. 5Ae-yellow | reverse complement strand
TCTGCTTGCTGAGAAGCTATTTATCGACTTGCAGAAAACAATATGTATCTGCAAGCCTAGCCCTTGAGTTATTATTCAAAAATCAGCTGCCTGATGTATTCATTTCAGATGAGGCTGAATAGTTACGTTCTTTTTAATGCTTGGCTTTATGTATGCTTTAATTAAATTTATAATTCAAGCATACAAATTACGTGCATAAAAAGTAATGGATACAAATTTTAGTGGAACTTAATATGACATTTTTAAAAAATGTAAAGCAACAAGCGGCGACTAAAACGCCTTCTGAATTAGAGCGTTTATGGCAGCGAATTGAAAAACATACTAAGCGTAACGCAAACTTTGATATTAAAAAGCAGATCCTGTTTTCTCAATTTCAAGAACAAGTAGAGCACCATGAGCAAATTCAAGCTCAAATGATTGCAGAACAAATTATTCATTTTAGTAAGTTTATCCAACGTAAAAGCTTAACTATTGAACAGCGTAATGAACTTGTGGATTGGATAAATGAAGATTTAGATTATTTGTCAGAACATCCATTCATTGGCGAGTTGAATGTTGAGGAAGTGTCTCAAGTTTTTCAATCTTACCTAAATAAGTATAACCAAGATACGGTTAGTACAATCCCTTCTTCAGAGTTAAACATATTACGTAATATGTTACAGCAAGATTTCCCCGGTTTAGAATTAACAGATGACGAACTGAGAGAAATAACAGCTGATCCTTCATTGCTTTATAAGCACCTTGACGAGCAAGGTTTTGGTGAGGAGAAAGATGATGAAGCGTTTAGTGCAGATAATATGCACTATGAACAAGATGAAGATTGGGATGACTTTTTTGACCAACACGAGCGATTTGATCGCGATGAAATTAAACAACAAAAAAACAACTCAAAATTAGAAAAGTTATTTAAAGGCTCGCAGCTAAACAAAATGTATAAACGTTTAGCATCTAAGTTGCATCCAGATAAAGAATCTGATCTTGCAAAAAAAGCAGAAAAACACGAACTAATGCAACAGTTAGTACAAGCTCGAAAAGAGAAAGACGGTTTTACTTTATTACAACTTTACATAAGCCATTTTGACGACGATGTCGATTTTGACGAAGAAACCAAAGCAAACTTAATTCCGTTACTGCAAAATAAAATAATCGAGCTAAATGAACAGCATCGGCAACAAAAAGAAAGTAATGACCAATATACAATTGTGTGGCGTAAGTTTAATGGTCGTAGTAAAGCGCAAATTAAAGATAATTTTGTAAACCATTTAGCGGCGCTGAATAATGAATGTGATGAAATTGCTAAACGTTTAGAGTATTGCACTACGGTTAAATCACTTAAAGAAGAGCTTAACAACCGAATTATGAATAAACGTCATATGCCCATGTCTTTAGAGGCGGCTCTGGAAAACATGTTCAATTTTTGATGAATTAACAGTGACGCCAGCCTAAGTTTTTTCATTAAGTTAGAATGGCTGTCCTGTTTAGCTGTTTCTTTACGCTGCGGCAACTGTATTGCCTTGTTCATAATGTAGAAAAGCTGCAAAACGCGATGTATTAAGCAAGATAAGCCCTTAGTTCCTCAATAAAGTCACTCAAACACTAGGGTCTGTTGAACTTTCAAGGTTAAATTTGCAGCAGTCTGTTTGGTATTTAGGCAAGGCAGAGCCTATACAGTGTGGTTATTCCCCATAAATAGGCGATAACGTAGCATTAATGCCAAACAGGCGCTGCCCAAAGGGTT
>NZ_JACGWD010000137.1:0-2017 GCF_014077565.1 Pseudoalteromonas sp. 5Ae-yellow | reverse complement strand
AACCCTTTGGGCAGCGCCTGTTTGGCATTAATGCTACGTTATCGCCTATTTATGGGGAATAACCACACTGTATAGGCTCTGCCTTGCCTAAATACCAAACAGACTGCTGCAAATTTAACCTTGAAAGATCAACAGACCCTAGTATTTAATTAACTAGTTAAAACGCTTCGTCTTCACTGTAAACATTAACGTTTAACTCGTCCTCATCTTCAAATACTACAAACGAAATAGGCTTACAGCATACTTGGCAGTCTTCTATGTATTGCTCATCAATATCTGCTGCATCAAGTAATACTTCTATACTTTCTCCACAATAAGGGCAGCTTATTGATTTTTCAGTTAACTGGTTCATTTATCACCTGCTAATTTATATTTCGAATGTTGTAACTTTAATGAACAAGCCAGCATAATTCAACACCCCATTAAATAACGCTTATTTGGCTAAACTAATTAAACAATGCTGCTAACTAAAAAGTGATCTAAATACCTGCTTTACGTTTATAAAACACCATAAGCACATTAGTTTGCACCATATATAAGTTAGCCAGCTAAAACTATGCCTCTACAATGAAATAGTATTAGCACTTAGCGGGTCTAACTTCATAAGTATTTAAACTCACACTTCAGGTGGATAATTTTATGAAAAAATCACTCGCACTCGCATTAACATCTGCCGCAATATTGTTTAGCACATTTACTCATGCAGCTAAAACCGAAAAAGCCGTTTTAGCTGGAGGTTGTTTTTGGTGTATGGAAAGTGACTTTGAAAAGCTAGAAGGCGTAACCGATGTAATATCGGGCTTTACTGGCGGTAAACTTAAAAACCCGACATACAATGGTAATCATAAAGGCCATTACGAGGCCGTAGAAATCACATACGATCCGGCCATAGTAAGCTATCAGGGCATACTTGATCATTACTGGGTAAATATCGATCCCTTTGATGCCAAAGGCCAATTTTGTGATAAAGGCCCTAGTTACTTAAGCGCTATATTTGTACAAAACGACGAACAACGTAAATTAGCCGAAAAAACAAAAGCAGCAGTAGTTGCCGAGTTCCCTAATCAAACTGTGGTTACACCTATACTAAACGCAAGCACCTTTTACCCTATAAAAGGGAGGGAAAGCTTTCATCAAGATTATTATAAAAAAAGTCCAATTCGATACAATACTTATCGTTGGCGCTGCGGTCGCGACAGCCGCCTAGAAGATATTTGGGGCGACAGAGCAACTCACTAACATACACACCTAAAAAGGCTGCTTAAATAAAGCAGCCTTTTTAATTTAACTGATACGCAGTTATTTTTTCTTATTTAATCTTGGCCATATTTTTGGTTAAATGCTTCATCAGACATCGTTAAATAAATTATAAACTCAACAAATGCGACTAATGCCGGTATAAACGTCCAGAAAAATATAAGGTATAAAAACCCTAAACCAATTTGACCTAAATAAAACTTGTGAACCCCAAAGGCACCTAAAAAGAAAGCTAACAACGCAGCCGCTATTTTACTTTTACCGTTTGGAGCTGTAGCCGAAAGAGAATTAGGTGCCGCTATTTGCCTAACACCACACTTAGGGCATATTTCAGCTCTTACTTTAATTGTACTACCACAATCAGAACAAAACTTCTCATCTGGACTTTTCGAAATTGGTGTATCACTCATTAATAACTCTCCATTGTTTTATAATTATGACTTACCCATGTAACCATAAAGTTATAATTGCTATTTGCTTGTTGCTTGTTGCTTGTTGCTATCACTTCAAAATTTAGCATACAAATGTAATCAACTTCAATACCTCTTTAAAATCATAAGGATATTTTTAACAATAACTGTATTACCCGTTCGCTTTAAGGCGGCTAAAGTACGACCTTAATCACATAGCTGTAGATACCATCTCTCATTTTAAGCTTCAAGGTCGTATTTAACTTTCTTGGAGCTTAAACGCTTCTTGGTTTTTTATTACACCAAAACATATATGAATGAGCTTTCGCATATTTGCACACACAGCTTGC
>NZ_JACGWD010000226.1:0-239 GCF_014077565.1 Pseudoalteromonas sp. 5Ae-yellow | reverse complement strand
AGCTCTACGCCACAAAACTTGACACTGTGGTTTGATTTAACTTGTAGACGTGCAGCTTGCTGGCGTTTAAAAGCAACGCTTTTACTATAGGTGGTTGAGTAATTAGAAGCTGCGCTTCTCGCGTGAGCAAGCTCTACGCCACAAAACTTGACACTGTGGTTTGATTTAACTTGTAGACGTGCAGCTTGCTGGCGTTTAAAAGCAACGCTTTTACTATAGGTGGTTGAGTAATTAGAAGC
>NZ_JACGWD010000212.1:0-249 GCF_014077565.1 Pseudoalteromonas sp. 5Ae-yellow | reverse complement strand
TCTTATGGCTTCCTTCAGACCCCACCGTTGGCCAGTGACGCCCTTGCCATTCAGATTATCTTCCCCTTAGTCAGGGTAATAAGGCATCTTTCAGCCTATCGGGTTTGCCAGCTTCGCTGGGCAAACATCGAGTAGGGTGAGGCTTATGCCTCATCCCTCTCACAGAACCGTACGTACGGACCTCGTATACGGCTCCTGTACCCTTCACATTTTATCAACTTATTTCCTAAACGCTGATAAAGCAAGCCA
>NZ_JACGWD010000184.1:0-329 GCF_014077565.1 Pseudoalteromonas sp. 5Ae-yellow | reverse complement strand
GTTTAGAAGATGATTTCGATGATGAACTATTAATTGATAATGACTTCTCTGAATTAGAAACTGAGATTGAAGATGAGTCACTTGATGATGAATTACGTCAAAAAATTAATGATGAGGTTGATTCTGTTGAACCACCAAGTATAGAAGATGACACCAAACCCCTTAACCTTGATGAAGTTCAAGAAACATTAGAAAGTGAGTTGCCATTTACCCCTGAAGAATTACAAGGGGATGATTTAGATGGCGAGGCACCGGGAATAGCTTCTAGTCAGGCTGAGCAAGATTTAGCAAATGCGCTTATGACAGATGCTGATTTAGATGGTTTAGAA
>NZ_JACGWD010000113.1:0-8275 GCF_014077565.1 Pseudoalteromonas sp. 5Ae-yellow | reverse complement strand
TATGCTGTTTAAATTCATTAAAGCTAGAGCGATAGGGTAATAGCTCTAGCTTGGCATACTGGCAGGATCAGTCAATAGCTAAAAAAGATCCTTAGAAAATAATTTGTCTTGGTGAATAGTTACAAAAATTATTGTTTTTATGTCTTCTCATTTACTCCTCTTGCTCTTCTCTTTGTGAATAGTGTTTTATTTAAGTAATTAAAAGCTACGCTTTTAGAGGAAGTAATAGATCTAAAAAAGATTGTTTTTTATGTCTTCTCATTTACTCCTCATTCGCTTCTCTTTGTGAAATAGATTTTGCTTTGTTTGAAGTGGTACAGATATTTATAAACAAAAACGCGACGCTTTATTGCTAAAGCGTCGCGTTTTTAATGCGTTATACAAACAAAATTACATGCTTTGTGCGTAGTTATACAGCGCCTTTAAAATTGTAAGATTTTTTTCGCTGTCGTCATGTTCATGCGCTAGGTTTTCAAGGGTAATCATAAAATCTTGTGCGTTAATCGACGGTTGATCTTCCCCGTGCATTAACTTGTTTTGGCAATACTGGCGCCATTGATCAAGCTCTTGCTGGTTTAACGTTTCAGGCCAGTTACGAGCGCGGTATCTAAACAACAACGTATTAAACTTTTTATCTTCAAAGTCTAAATTCAAACCGGCTAATTCATCTGGTTTTGCATCACGAATAATCGCAAACTTAGCTTTATCGGCATGGCTTGTAAACCCATCGTAAAGTAAGTAGTCAACGTTAGTAGTTGCGCTGTAATCGCCTTGCTCGTTAAACACTTCCGTTACTTTATCGCGAAGGTCGGTATTGGCTTTTAAAATAGCTAAGTTAGCTAAGCACTGCTCGCGGTCAATCCCAAGGCGGGCGGCGTTTTCAGGCAATAATGTTTTAGCTGGGGCTAAAATAGGGCACTTGTTTAAATGCACTAATTTTAAGCCAACAGGTAAATCGTCTTCGGCTAAATCTACACGTTTGGTGTATAAGCGTTTGCGTAACTCATCTACGTTTAAATCAATGAGCACTTGCGGGTTTTGAGTTAAATCAAAACAAATAACCGCGTTTTTATTAACCGGATGAAAGCTCATTGGTGCAACCCAGCTTGTACAGCCTTGCGTTGCTGGTATGCGCGACGTGGTATGCACCAGCGGCGTCATATTAAATACATCAACCAATTCAGCAAGGGCTTTTTTGCCACGCAAACCAAAAAAGAAGTTATACAGCTTTGGCTGTTTTTCTTTTATTAGCTTAGCCAGTGCAATAGTGGCGGTTACATCGCTTAGTGCATCATGCGCTGCGGCGTGTTCAATACCATTGGCTACGGTTAAATGCTCTAACTTAAAGCTTGGGCTGCCGTCTTCTTTTAACGGCCATTCAATCCCTTCAGGGCGCAGTGCGTAACAAGCACGTACTAAATCAATAATATCCCATCGGCTATTGTTATTTTTGTATTCACGCTCGTACGGGTCGTAAAAATTACGGTAAAAGCTATAACGACTTACTTCGTCATCAAACCGAATACTGTTATAACCGGCAACACAGGTGTTTGGTACACTAAATTCGGCATGAATTTTTGCTATAAACTCAGCCTCAACCAAGCCTTTTTTCATCGCCACTTGTGGCGTAATACCCGTAATTAAACATGCCTCAGGGTGAGGCAAGTAATCCGCTTGCGGCTTACAATATTCAATAAGCGGCTCGCCAATAATATTTAAATCAAGATCGGTACGAATACCCGCAAATTGGCTTGGCTTATCCTTTTGAGGGCTTGCTCCCCAAGTCTCGTAGTCGTGCCAATAGATTGTTGCTTGATTTTGCTCTTGATATGCCATGCTGAAAACCCTGAGTAGTTAACTTAAAAACGCCTAAATACGCGCCAAGTTACTAAAATAATGAATTATTTAGATTATGGCATATGGGCGAGGGAGTTTATAGGTTTGGGTAATAAATGATGTGTTAGTTGGAAGATTAAGCAAAAAATAATAGTCACGGAATGGTTACCAGCAATAAATTGACTTGGAGGTTCATGCAAATTAAAGTGAAGGCGTATTACTTAGGTTATTTTACTATGAAAAGGATGTCTAGGATGGTGGTATTAAATTCTCAAAAGGGATCTGAATGGAAGCGCTGGGATTTACATATCCATACGCCTTTTACTAAATTATCAGATGCATTTAAAGGGAAAGATGAAGATGGCGTTTGGAGGGAAGATAAAATTTGGGATGAATACATTAGAATCCTTTATGAATCAACTGTTCAAGCTTTTGGAATTACAGATTACTTTAGTTGTGATAACTATTTTAAATTGGTAGATAAATACAAAAAAAAATACCCAAACTCTAAGAAAGTTTTTTTTCCTAATATTGAACTTAGATACTCAGAGGCTATTAGTAAAAGTGAAACTAACCCTGATGTACACGTTATTTTTGATAATGATGAAGTAATTTGTTCACAAAAATTAATTGAAAAGTTTCTGTCTAAACTCCCTGTTTTGTTTAGTAATGAAAATGGAGCTGATACTTATTGCACTGACTTACAAACAGAAAATGATTTTGAATCATCTTCTGTCACAATTAGATGCCTTAAGAAAGCTTTGAAAGAAACTTTTGGGGAAAGTAAACCATATCTAATAGTGTTTCCTGCTAATAATGATGGGATTAGAAGTACCGACAATAAGTCCCCAAGAAAAGTAAAAGCTTCAGATACTATGGATGAATTCGCTGATTTATTTTTTGGTAACTCAAAAAACAAATCATGGTTTTTAAGAAATGATCGTTATGAAAATGGAAAGTCAGAGCCTAAACCTGTGGTTTCTTTTAGTGATTCACACTCATTTCAAGAACTTGATAGACTTGAAGGAAATGTTAAAGGTCATGAGGCTACTTGGATAAAAGCAGATTTAACTTTCCGTGGATTAAAGCAAATCTGCTTTGAACCTGAAGATCGGGTTTTTATAGGGGAAGCACCTCCTGTAAATGTAAGAAAAGCTCAGCAATCTACAAAATTTATCTCTCAGCTTAAAATAAACCAAATTGAGAAATATGATAAAAGAAATGGTGAATGGTTTCAGAATGTAAATATACCTATTAACCCTGAATTGACTGCGATTATAGGTAATAAAGGAAGTGGAAAGAGTGCATTAATTGATATTATTGGCTTACTTGGTGAAAGTAAGCAAGAAACACATTTTTCATTTTTATCAAACAAACCTAAAAACAAAAAATTTAAGCAAGTTGGATATGCAGAGAACTTCTTGGCGGAACTCATCTGGGAGAGTTCAGATTCAACTCAGAAGCACCTCTGTGATGAAGTAGACAAAACTAAACCGGAGGCTGTTCGTTATCTACCTCAAAACTACTTTGAAGAGCTCACTAACGATATTGAAATAATAGCTTTCAGGCGTGAAATTGAAAACGTTGTATTTTCTCATGTTGATGTTGCAAACCGACTAGGTTGTACTTCATTTGAGGAATTACAAGAATTTAAAACACAACAAAATGTAAAAGAGACTAGCTCACTTAAAACTGAGCTCAGTGAACTTAATACAGAAATCATTCGACTTGAGAGTGAACTAAATCCTATTTATAAAAATACTATTATTCAAAAGCTTATAGTTAAGAAGGCTGAGCTTAAAGCAAATGAGTTGAATAAACCTACTGAAGAAGTTAAGCCTGATGGCGCTAATATCGAGCAACAAGCATTATCAGAAAAAATGGAATCGTTATCTACTTTACTTGAAGAGATTGGGGAGGAGGGGAAGTTACAGCGGATTGATTTAGGTAATAAGAAAAATAGACTTCAAAAGCTTGTAATTCTTCAACAAAATTTAACCTCAATAAATTCCAGTTTTGAGCAAAAAAAGAGAGAACTTGATCCTGTTTGTTTAGATCTAGGGCTTAACTCAGATGACTTAATAAAAATTGAACTAAATATTTCACAAATCGAACAAATGAGAATTGAGATTTCTCAGAAAATTGACGAGATGGAGAAAGACAACGAATTGAAATTAAATTTGCAGTCAAAGTTCACTTCATTAACAAGCCTTCCTGACCTTCGTGAAGCATATAAATTCATACAAAAAGAAATAGATGAATTAAAGAACAAGCTCGGAACACCACAGAGAAAATATCAATCATATCTAGACAGATTGAGCCAATGGAATACAAAAAAGAAAGAAATTATTGGTAATAGTGATTCCCAACAAGATGGAACAATTAAGTTTTTAGAATCTAAGATTAGCTTTATTGAAAACGAGCTATCTCAAAAGCTCATTGAAGCCAAAGAAAAAAGAAAAAGCATATCGTTCAAAATTTTTAATAGTAAAAATAAAATATTAAGCTTTTATTCTGAACTAAAGCAAAGCGTTGAATTGAAGCTTGATAAAGTAAGAACTGATGAATTCCATGTTAATATAGGTTCTGCATTTATTGTCGAACAGTCTTTTTACAAACAATTTACAGACTTTATATCAAAACAAAAGCGGGGTTCCTTTTCTGGGATTGACGGTGCAAATAAATTAGTTAAGGAATTATCAGTTAACGTAAATTGGAATAATTTTGATGATATATATCATTTTATAGATAACATATTTGAAAAATTAAATAATTATGAAGACAAGCCTAACTTAATATCTGAACAAATAATTCAATTAAAAGATTTTTATAACTTCATATATTCATTCGATTATTTTTCACCAAAATATGAGCTTTGTTTAGGTGATAAAAACTTAAGTGAATTATCCCCAGGAGAAAAAGGATTATTGCTACTCGTTTTCTATTTACAACTTGATAAAAACAATATCCCTCTAGTTATAGATCAACCGGAAGATAATCTTGATAATGAGAGTATTTTTACAGTACTTGCTAATTGTATACGGGAAGCAAAGAAACACCGACAAGTAATATTAGTCACTCATAATCCAAATTTAGCAGTTGGTGCTGATGCGGAACAAATTGTTTATGTAAACTTGAATAAATCACAAAATTATCAATTTACATATGAATCCGGATCAATAGAAAATCCGAGAATAAATGAGAAGATAGTTGTTGTTTTGGAAGGGACACAGCCTGCGTTTGTCAAAAGAAGACTTAAATATCAAATTTGATGTTGTATTATTTTTTTACCGACAAAGCGCGGGAAATGTGGGGGGACTTACATTCAAAGTGGGCTAATGCATTTCCTCAAGGTGAAATAGTTATAACAAATAAAAGCTATCACTACCCGCAAAAAGATGAGCCAGAAATGGTTGAAGCCCAAGTAGTTAAGTTACTAGAACGCACTCAATAAGTTTAAGTTTCGTTGGTTGTTTTTATAAATATCAATTGTCGTAAATTAGTAATTTGGCATTAGACTAAAGTCTATAGGTTAGATTTATTCACTTATTAGGTTTGTTTTAATCGTTTGTCGGTTTTGTGTTAATTCTCTAAAGTTTAGTTGTCGGCAACAAGTACGGCTTAACCAACAGGACTACGACCATGAAACTTACTCTTATCAAAACTATCGCTCTTAGCTCACTACTTACATGTTCAGCTGCTGCAATGGCTGAGCAAAGTGATTACAAATTAATGGTTATTGAAACTGCAACAGCGCCACAGCCACTTGAGCAATCATTTAATAGCTGTGCACTGAATGTTAAGTCAAAAAATTACGCACAAGCTGAAGCAATTTGTACTAAAGCAATTGCACTTTTAAAAGACGCAGATGGCCCTAAATTTAAAGTACGCCAACTTACGTCATTCGCATTAAGCAACCGTGGTGTTGCACGTTTAAAAGCGAATAACGACACTGCTGGCCTTGCAGATTTATACGAAGCAAATGAAATGTCTAAAAGTGCAATGGTATCGCATAACTTAACTCGCGCTAAAGAAGACCTATCTTTGATAAGCGCTTTATAAAATACTTAAAAAAGTATGATATAAAATAGCGAGAGTAAAAAAGCCCATGTTAGGTTAATTCCTAACATGGGCTTTTTTGTTTTATTTAACGCGTGAGTTAATACTTTAAATACGTTAATTGAGTAGGGTGTGTATTTATAATTAATATTTTGGGTATGCTTGTTTAGGCTACACGAATATAATGCGAGATAACCGTATAAAAAATAATAATCCTTCTGCTTTGCTTGTTTTGAGCAAGGCATCATTAAATAAATATTGAGATTTAAACCATGGCACCAGGAACCAGCCTAAGCGTACTTGAAATAAGTGCGATATTTTTATCGATTACCGCGTTACTCACCTATGTAAACCATCGCTTTATTGGCTTGCCAACAACCATTGGCGTTATGGTTATTTCGATGCTTTTGTCTATCGGCGCTATATTTTTGGGCTTTTTAGGGTTTGATGATCTTATAGATTACGAAGTGAGCTTGCTCGATCAGTTAGATTTTACTGAAGTTTTGCTCGATGGCATGCTCTCTATGCTGCTGTTTGCTGGGGCGCTACATGTAAATGTTAGCGATTTAAGGCGCTATAAATTACCAATAGGTATTTTGGCCTGTGTAGGTACGTTGCTATCTACGGTTATTATTGCTGGGGCGCTTTATTTAGTTCTTCCTTTGCTTGGTTTTGATTTAGCATTTATTTGGTGTTTACTGTTTGGCGCGTTAATATCGCCAACCGATCCGATTGCGGTAATGGGAATTTTACAATCTGCGGGTGCGCCTAAAAGTATTGAAACCGTGATTGCGGGTGAATCGTTGTTCAACGATGGTATTGGCGTGGTTATTTTTGTGCTTTTATTGGGTGTTTTATCAAGTGGTGATATTCCTACAACTTATTATGTAGCGCACACGCTGGCGGTTGAAGCTGGTGGCGGTATTGCTTTTGGTTTGGTATTAGGTGGTATTTTATATTACTTACTTAAAAGTATTGATAGTTACCAAGAAGAAGTACTACTTACTTTAGCGGGCGTTATTGGTGGCTATGCACTTGCTAGCCATTGGCATTTGTCGGGCCCACTTGCAATGGTAATGATGGGGCTAATGGTGGGTAATCATGGTCGTAGTATGGCTATGAGCGACAAAACACGCCATTACGTTGATTTGTTTTGGGAGCTGATTGACGAAATTTTAAACGCCATTTTGTTTGTACTCATAGGGCTTGAAGTAGTTATGATTGCATTTTCGAGTAATTTATTTATTGCTGGTGGCTTAACTATTTTAATCGCATTACTCGCACGTTTAATTGTTGTGGGTATAACAACCACTACATTTAATAAGCAATTAGAGTTGCCATCTGGCGCATGGAAAGTTTTAACCTGGGGTGGCTTGCGTGGTGGTATTTCGGTTGCACTGGTATTGCAATTACCTGATGGGAACGAGCGCGATATTTTGTTGGCTCTCACTTATGCGGTTGTGGTGTTTTCTATTTTAATTCAGGGTTTGAGTATTGGTAAAGTAGCCAAAACTATCCGTTAAATATAAATCGGTTAAATGTAATTTTTAAAAAAGCGTGTGAAATAGCTGTATTTCACACGCTTTTTATTTTTCTTATAAAACAAAAGGGCAATTAAAACGTAAAGCTGAGCTGCACACCGCTGTAAATATGTTCTTGTGCTTCCCAGTAGTCGCCATCTATTTGGCGTGCTCGGGTAAATACTTCTATTTTAAATGGCTTAAAATGATAACCCGCTCCTATACCTGCGTAGCCGTCTATGTCGTTGTTCGATTTTTCTATTTGGTAGGTGTTATCGCCTCTATCGTTTTTAAAGGCGAGTTCGAACAGATCTAAGCCAAGCTCGGCGTATATAAAAAAGTCATTAAAATAACCAAGCTTCATGCCGTTGTCCCACGTTATAAATTCTTCTTGCTCGCCTTGTTTATTATTGATTACTGCCGCGCCAATTGCGCTGGTAAAAACAACACCAAAGTTACTGTAATTTTGCTTAACCATCATTTCTACACCTGCAGATGTAATGCTGCTATCGCCATTAAATTCTGATTTTATAAACATACCGGTGTTAGGCATGTCATTACCGAGCAAAAGCCTTGCGTTAGCATTTTGGCTAAATGATAAAAGCGTGCTTAATAAAGCAAAAAGAGGAAGTATGTGTTTCAAAAAAGTTAACCCATTAATGATGAAAAGTTACCAGAGCTGTAATTATAAATACATGACTTAGTATTGCATGTAATTAAATGTATAAATTTGGTAACTATTCAGCCTCATCTGAAATGAATACATCAGGCAGCTGATTTTTGAATAATAACTCAAGGGCTAGGCTTGCAGATACATATTGTTTTCTGCAAGTCGATAAATAGCTTCTCAGCAAGCAGAA
>NZ_JACGWD010000180.1:0-339 GCF_014077565.1 Pseudoalteromonas sp. 5Ae-yellow | reverse complement strand
GTCTAAAAATTCAGTTGTCCTAGTGACACATTTATGTGTCCCCATCGTCTAGAGGCCTAGGACACCGCCCTTTCACGGCGGTAACAGGGGTTCGAATCCCCTTGGGGACGCCACTTACTTATTTTAAGTATTGTGTAAAGTAGTGTGACACCGCACTCTCTATGCACGACGTTATCAAGAGTACTAATCTCTTGGGGACGCCACTTACTTATTTTTAATAGGGAAGTGTAGTGTTATTAAGAAAGCTCGCCTGAAACGAGTCTAAAAATTCAGTTGTCCTAGTGACACATTTATGTGTCCCCATCGTCTAGAGGCCTAGGACACCGCCCTTTCACGGCG
>NZ_JACGWD010000148.1:0-1388 GCF_014077565.1 Pseudoalteromonas sp. 5Ae-yellow | reverse complement strand
AGCCACGCGGTATGAAAAGCTTGAACGAAATTATCATTCAATGCTCGCTTTAGCATTTACTATGATGTGGCTACCAATGTGGGCTGATTGATATATGTACTACAAAGATCAACAGCCCCTAGTAAATTAAGCGTTTAACGATGCCATATCAATAACAAAGCGGTATCGTACGTCAGATTTTTCCATACGCTCGTATGCCGTGTTAATTTCGTCAATGTTGATCATTTCGCACTCAGGTAGCACGTTATTTTCACCACAAAAGTCGAGCATTTGTTGCGTCTGTGCAATACCACCAATAAGTGAGCCTGCAATACGACGGCGACCCATTAATAATGGCACCGTGCTTAGCTCATCCACTGGACCAACTTGGCCAACAATAACTAATGTACCATCTACATCAAGTAGCGGTGTGTAAATAGATAAATCATGTTTTACAGGGACTGTATCTATAATGACGTCAAAGGCAGATTGCGAGTCTTTCATTTCGTCATCATTAGATGACACTAAATAGTGCTGAGCGCCTAATTTAACCGCATCATCTTTTTTAGACTCACTACGGCCAATTACCGTAACGCTTGCGCCCATTGCAACTGCATTTTTAACGGCCATGTGACCAAGCCCACCTAGACCAACAACACCAACACGGCTACCTTTTTTTACGCCCCACTTATGAAGTGGCGAATACGTAGTAATACCTGCACAAAGTAGCGGTGCAACGCGTGAAAGGTCTAAATTTTCTGGTACAGAAAGTACAAATTCTTCGCGTACAACAACATGTTTAGAATACCCACCTTGGGTCATTTCACCACTAACGCGGTCTTTGCCTGCGTAAGTACCAACCATGCCTTCGCGGCAAAATTGTTCTTCGTCGTTATCACATTGATCGCAACTTTGGCACGAATCAACCATACAACCAACAGCAACCGTGTCGCCTTGCTTATATTTTTTAACGTCGCTACCTACCGACATAACTTTACCAACAATTTCGTGCCCAGGTACCAATGGGTAGTCACTGCCACCCCAATCATTTCGTACGGCGTGTAAATCTGAATGGCACACACCACAGTATAAAATTTCAATTTCTACATCGTTATTTCGTAAATCGCGGCGCTCAAAAGAAAATTCCGTCAATTCAGAACCTTGGCTTTTTGCTGCATATCCTACTGTCTTCATAATAACTCCATAGTGGTTAAAAATTTAAATCATCAACAGCATAGTACATAGCCTGTGAATAGAACCTGACAATATAAAATAGGCACAAATCGAGTAGGGTGAGGCTTTTGCCTCATCCCTCTCACAGAACCGTACGTACGGGCCTCGTATACGGCTCCTGTATTCTTCTATCCCTTCGGCTTATTTTCTAAACGCCGATTGAGCAAGCCATCCTG
>NZ_JACGWD010000203.1:0-261 GCF_014077565.1 Pseudoalteromonas sp. 5Ae-yellow | reverse complement strand
CGAGTCTAAAAATTCAGTTGTCCTAGTGACACATTTATGTGTCCCCATCGTCTAGAGGCCTAGGACACCGCCCTTTCACGGCGGTAACAGGGGTTCGAATCCCCTTGGGGACGCCACTTACTATTTTTATAGTGAGTGTAGTGTTATTAAGAAAGCTCGCCTGAAACGAGTCTAAAAATTCAGTTGTCCTAGTGACACATTTATGTGTCCCCATCGTCTAGAGGCCTAGGACACCGCCCTTTCACGGCGGTAACAGGGGTT
>NZ_JACGWD010000129.1:0-3561 GCF_014077565.1 Pseudoalteromonas sp. 5Ae-yellow | reverse complement strand
TAAATGGTCTAATCCCATTTAATTACATCTGTGCTTGCCTTGATGAACTGTGCCAGCCTGAGCCCGATATCGACAGCTTGTTACCCTGGAATTTTAAAACATAGGTGTAGTTCGCTAGACGCTCACACTCAGCTTTGCTGAGTCCGTGTGATTTGAATTGCTATGCGCTCTTAGTGCAATCCTCTAGCTCGTATCCTATTTCTTGCAAAATCTCTGAACTTTTAGCTTCAATAGTGTTGACTTTGAGGTCTATTTTTAAGCTTTGAATTAAAGGTTCGGGCAATATGTCAGCATATATTTTTGCTGAAATATTGACCACGCAATCTGAAATAGCACCAACTACAAATTGCTGACGAGATTTAACAGTACGTTTTGGTTGCAAAGCCCTGATTTCAAAACTCGCGTTCCAATCTTTATCAGAGCCTTCAAGTTGCAGGCGCTCACTTGCTAATGCCCCAAAATCATCAAGTGAAAAAGAGATACTACTATCTTTTTCTTTTTTAGGTACCTTTAGCTCTAATCTATCATTGCTAATTAACTCTTCTACCTCACCGTCGACATTAATATCCATGTCGATAAATATATCCCGCGCGCCTATGACACCGTTGTTTTTCAATGAAAACCCAATGTTTTTGTACATCGACTTTTTAACTACGTATTCAACATACTGACGGTAGTAATCTCTGTTTTCAGATCTTCTAAAAATCTTTTTCACTTCTCCATCTTCGTCTTGATCGCTCTGCGAAGACGAATAATCGGGAATGTCATCTATGTCCGAGACATCTAAGAAATCAGCTTCTAGATTAATTTCTGAACCTAAAAGCTCTCCTGTTTTAGGGTCACTAAACTCTATTTCTATCTTTTCACGAGCCCCTAAGTCTGCTGTGTTATTTGAGTTACTTTCTTCGGCAACTAGATTCCTTAGTTGAATTTCGATTTGCTTAGCTAATTTATCCCTAAACTCAATTTGGCTGTTATAACTTTCAACAAGTGCTTTTGGGAATGTTTTGTCTTTGAATTCCCTTAACTTAGCTAGTTGTTCTAAATCAATTTGATTTGGATCTTTTTTGATCTGAGAAAAGTACAACATTACAGGATGACCTTTTGATGCTACACGCTCAATTTCTTCTAGGGTTCCGCTATCGGCAACCCCTGTTGGGCTACCTATTCTCGTCCAAAAAACACCTATGACTAGATCGCAATGATCAACAACCTGTCTATTAATAATTTCTTGAGGTCGAGCGCCATATTCAGGTGCAGTGTGAGTCTCCCAGCGTAGAGGTAATAGAACTACCTTTCTTTCAGGAGAATTTAAGTCATTCCATTCTTGGATGGTTTTTACTGCAATTTCTCTCTCCTCTACCACATCAGATGGAGATGCAATTAAAACTCTAAATACCTTAGCCTCGTAAGACATAATTTTTCCTTTTTATCTTGATATTCTTGGCAACGCCGCGCTCACCGGTAAATCATGAGCGCAGCGAGTAATTTATCCGCGTGCAGCGCTTTGTTATGCGATTTTTTCTCCGAAAGCACCAAAGTACCCCTTTAGAGCATTTTTTATTTCTAATCTATTTTCACTATTGGCCAATCTTACGACGAACTCGGCCAGCTCTCCATGAGCCAAACCAAGGTGGTTGCTAAGTTGTCGGGCTAAAGACTTCCTGTTGTATATGCGTAACGCTAATAAGTAATCATTTTCATTTACTGCCTGATTAAACAGCGCTTCACTCTCATTGTAGAGACCATCAACATTAATGCTCTCATAAAGGGATGAGAGTGCATCATGCAGAGCATCTTTACCTTTAGATTTTTCGTCAAAGCAATTCAATCTAAATTTGATCTCACTAGCTACGCGCAGCGAAACCTGATTGTCCAATTCAGAATTTATCTTATTTAGAACAAACTCAGCAGAGGATTGACAATCGGCATCTGGATCTCGTGCCAATCTAGTGCTAACAACTTTGATTATTTCCGGGACGCAGAAAAGGTTTTCTACTTCCGCCACCTCAAGTGTATAAATTCCATTTGCTTGCAGAGATGTGATTTCTAAATCTACTCGACGATCTCTGTCAATTATTCCGAAAACATCTAAATGATGTAGCTGCTCACTTGCTTTTAAAGCCTTAACCAATTGAATTACTTGGCTGCAAGAGCCACTTGGCACTACCAAGTAGTCGCTTAGAACTGCTCTGTACAAAGATGTGTCGTAGCTCCCATTCTCGCCTTCAACGAAGGCCACAGGCTTTCTGCTGCCGAGCACTTCGATCAATAGTGACTCAGGAAGTCCTTCAATCTCGTTAACTATTTCCCAGCTCCAGTTCGAGCCATCAAAAGATTTGAGCCATATCTTCTTTGATTCATGCAGAGAAGCAGCAAAATCAACATCATGCGTCATGTAAACGAACAAACAGTCAGGCCTTAACCCTTCAATTTCTCTCCATAGTGGGGCTTGTACCGACTTATGAAGATGAAGTTCGGGCTCATCGATAATTATTATTCCGTCTTTTGGGGCGGCTAAACATTGGCCAATAAGGTAGAAAATGACTCTTTCACCATCACTCATTTCTGATGCGCTATAAGCTTTATCTTTGTCACCTTTAACGCACGTTTGAATTCTAAGCCCTCCTAGGATCAGCTCTCTATGTGGCAGAACCTTCTCCCAAACCTGCTTTACTAAATCGAGTTTAGTTATGGGAGGTTCTACTTTGTCAGCAGAAGCTTTTGATGCGCTTAGATATTTTGCACTCTCTTCTGTGTGATCCGAAAATAGGTAAACCATCAGTCTTTCGTAATCATTTAAAAGAAAGGTTGATGGTTTCCGTCCCCAGCGGTATCCTTGCTTGTAAGTCCAAAAGTTTCCGTCTTGTGCATCAGCATGCCCATAAAGCAATTCTTTTTCCGCCATATCTATGGATTTTGGCGTAGTGTTGTCAGGCATTGATAGCGACTTCTGAGCTGATATTCTATGCACCTTTTCTTTTTGTGGTGAGTCACTTTCTATCCATGTTCCTAAACGCGTTTTTCCTGCCCCGTTAGCGCCGATTAATAGCAGGCTTTGCCGTGTTTGAACTTCCTCAGTTCCGCCGCCTGTTTTAGGAAGTTGCAGTCTAAACATATTTTCCATAATTCTTCCTCTCCCGAACTCTCAACGCATAACAATTTTATAATGCGCCCATCGCGCATCTTCCTGCCGATGTTACGCGCATGTATTGATAAATCTATTATTAACAAATAACGTAATGCGTTGCCAACTATAATATTTTTATTGACACCAATGGTATTCAGAAAATGAAAATGCACTCGTCGCTCATTTTTCTTGAATATGGGAGCACGACAACAAAACTGTGTGTTCATACAGTTATTTATGTCATCACCAACATAAAAGTTAGTGGAATATAAGATTATGGAGTAGAACCAATATCATTAGATGAATCGTGAGCGTCTAGCGAACTACACCTATGTTTTAAAATTCCAGGGTAACAAGCTGTCGATATCGGGCTCAGGCTGGCACAGTTCATCAAGGCAAGCACAGATGTAATTAAATGGGATTAGACCATT
>NZ_JACGWD010000135.1:0-2408 GCF_014077565.1 Pseudoalteromonas sp. 5Ae-yellow | reverse complement strand
TAACAGTTTACCGTGGGTGAATAATATCTATTAGATCACAGCGAACAGATGGATTCAAGGTTAAAAAGCAACCAACCAAGAATAGTTGGATACGTTCCTAAAAAGAGTAATTCTACAGCCTCAACGCTCGCATTTGCGGCGGTTTGTAGTGAGGTACGAGCGGAAAACCGTCCAAACCACGCAGTGGTTGATGCAACATGCATTTGTTAGCCTTGGGCTGCATATAGGTTTGCAGATTCCCAAAAACCACCATTCTCTTCTTCAATCTTGTCAGCCACTATATTCTCATACTCTTCCAAAGGTATTGCATCATCACCATTCTCTACATAGAACTGCTCAATTAAATTTTCGCGGCCAGAGCGGTCTCTGGGGTAAGGCTTGCCAAAGAACTTCATCGCATTAGAAATTGATTCTGCACATTCGGGCATGCCTATTTTAATAAATGCTTCCACTGCCTCTGGGGCTAATACTCCAGTAGGATTTGAGAAGAACTGACCAAGACCACCATTTAATATTTCAGATTGAGCCCAGTGAGCTGAAAATAAAACTTTCTGTTTTTCTGTAGCCTTCGAGTACTGTTCAATGAAAGTATCACCACCATCATAAATGCTGATGGTATCCCAAACTGCTTCTACAAAATCCCAATATAGATCAGACATCGAATAAATTCTCTAAGAGGCTAACGCTAAGCACACGGGTGACGACCGCGCAGCGGTTGGCATCCCAGCGGCCGCAGGCCGCGAGTGATG
This sequence comes from Pseudoalteromonas sp. 5Ae-yellow, assembly GCF_014077565.1. Lineage (NCBI taxonomy): Bacteria > Pseudomonadati > Pseudomonadota > Gammaproteobacteria > Alteromonadales > Pseudoalteromonadaceae > Pseudoalteromonas > Pseudoalteromonas sp. 5Ae-yellow. Next base: position 1,659 of record NZ_JACGWD010000135.1, on the reverse strand, counting down.
CGCCTTGTTAGCAGCTTGAATTAAAACCCGCGCGGCACTGCCGCACTGGCGAAGCTGAACAAGTGCACCACTGTGCAAATTTAAGACTACACCGGCCAGCTGCGATACGGCGAGCCAACCGGAACCTGTAAAACTATTGAGCGAAGCCAAGAAGAACAACGCCACCGCACCATCAGAGATTGCACTGCACCAACAAACTGGCAAACACGGACGAAATAAATAAGCCGGTATTCTAAAACGGGACGTGAGCAATACCAACTAAGAAAACCGCACTAAAGCCATTAACACCCGAAAGCCTGCTAACGCCCGCAGCACAGGCCGAAACCCGCGCAGCGGTTGAGGTCCAGGCCACTAAGTGGCCGATTGTGACTGCGTTTGTTAGCTACCACGCCGTGTCCAATTTTTGGAGCTCGCCTGTTTTGATGTTAAAAATAAAATACAATGTGTCCAAATCTGATGCGGTGTAGATTAAAACAATGTCATTATCGACAACTTCATAGCCCCTTATATCATCCATAACAGACATCAAATTTGTGCCGTCATATTCCGAAACCAACAATTCTTTTTTGTCATTGCGGTTTAAAAACCCATCGTTGTTTGAATCGTACTTAGCTACCAAATACACGTTTTTACTGAGAATTTTTTCGTATTGAGTTTGTTTATCACGGCTAGGAGAAAATTCTACTAACAATGCATTTTTTTCAAATAGTAACTTTCGTTGCTCACCAATCTTGGTGAACATTAGATTTACAGCATTTTCACTTAAACCAAAAGATGATGAGATAACTATCCTCTCGGCGCTAGAACCATACGGTTGCTCTTGGATCACTCTATCTGAAGTTATTTCAAAAATATGTACATCTTTAATTAAACCAACGTACTGTTTTTCAAGCTTCGCTTTCTGCTCTATCGCTTGTGCGTCATCGCTTTTTATAACTTGTACTGTTGGCGGTGAATAGTCTTTACGCATAATGTCTCTAAGGACATCTCTGCCAACCAAAATAATCACAAATATTGCCGCGAAAAACAGTAATACCTTATTAGATTTCTCAATGAAACCCATAATTCGACTGCTCAATTGGAACTCCTTTAAAGCTAACAATTTAATAGTGCGCTCATCGCGCATATTTCTGCCAACGATACGCTCATGTTTTTTATAAATCTTTTTTACCAAATAACTTAATACATTGCTATATATAATTTTTTATTAGCACTCAAACTCTCAATAAAAGACAAAATGCGCTCGCCGCTCATTTTCTTGAATATGTGTGCATCACAACTATACTGTATATAAAAACAGCCCCGTTATTGGTAATAGTATGAAAACACGTTCCCCATTTTTAAATTATATAGCCGATTATATGTTGGTACGTCAGTATTCATTACGCACCGTAGATACCTACCTAAGATGGATTGCATCTTATATCCATTTTCATAATAAACGCCATCCCGCCTCAATGGGGGACAATGAAGTCGAACGCTACTTAGAACATTTAGTGTTAAAGCAAAACGTTGCACCACGTACGCAAGCCACCGCACTCAATTCATTGTCATTTTTATACAAGCACATAATAAAAAAAGAACTCTCATTAAATTTAAATTTTGCCCGTAGTAAAAAACAAGCAAAGCTCCCTGTAGTGATGACCCCAGAGGAAGTTA
>NZ_JACGWD010000162.1:0-807 GCF_014077565.1 Pseudoalteromonas sp. 5Ae-yellow | reverse complement strand
ACAGTTTACCGTGGGTGAATAATATCTATTAGATCACAGCGAACAGATGGATTCAAGGTTAAAAAGCAACCAACCAAGAATAGTTGGATACGTTCCTAAAAAGAGTAATTCTACAGCCTCAACGCCCTAATAACAGGCAAAAAATTGTTTGCTAAAATGTTGAGGAACGAAAACAGCAAACTGTTTTTTGTCCTTGTTTATTAGCTTGTTAGGTACTTATTCTTCAGGCTCATTTTCAGCCTCGATTTCTATAAAGTCTTTTATTACATCGTCCCCAATTGAGAAATTTATATTCAATGTAATATCTTGGTTTAGGCTAGGTATTTCAAATACTGAAAATTCACCTGAGATTTTATTTAGGTGAACACTGCCTAAATTAAAATCATTTACACTACAATTCAGAATTCTTGATAAATTAATATTCATAAATTCAGTTGAAGTATTGTTTATTAAGTAATTGCAGAACTCCTTACCTTCCTCTGTTCCATTATCCTCACAGCTCTTTGAGAAGTTAGCCCAATCATTAATTAATATAACTTTTAAAGGTTTAGCGACTTTTGATTTGCTAGCAAAGGAAATTAAGTGTTCGCACAACTTATCATCTTGCGCTGATGCAATAAATGGCATTCCAATAATTGATATTAATAAAACTTGAAAATTACACCTAAACACTAGAAGTACCTAACGAGCCTGTAGATTAACTCGTTTTTAAATTTGTTTTTATTGATAAACAAACCATAGCTGAGTTCCTATTTTGGTTCAATTGATTACTGTATTTTTACGCAGAATATAGAAGTGTTTGATATT
>NZ_JACGWD010000168.1:0-603 GCF_014077565.1 Pseudoalteromonas sp. 5Ae-yellow | reverse complement strand
GGGTCTTTGTTGTGTGACAGTTTAACTTCGCCAGAAGTCAATATTGAATACTAAAGTAGATACCAATCAATCAACTCATAAGAGTTAATTAAATGGCACTGAATGGTACTGCTACCATTCTTTTTTTTACTTTTGAAAACTCTTGATAAATAACAATGTTATTCATCAGAATTTTATTATCAGCTTTTCCAAATTTTTAAAGAGCAAGAGAAATAAAAACTTCTCAAAATTAAACACACTTCGTTCTCAGGTCGTTTATGACCCGATAAAGAATATTTATTTTTAAGAAGTAAAGTGGTGGAGCTAAGCAGGATCGAACTGCTGACCTCCTGCGTGCAAGGCAGGCGCTCTCCCAGCTGAGCTATAGCCCCACATATGCTGGTCTTACTGTTTGTATACCGACTTCGATTTGAGACAAGGCGTAAGTAGAGGACGTTTAGATAACTAAACGACGAAACTTACAACGAAGTATCAAGAAGAAGTGGTGGGTCTGAGTAGATTTGAACTACCGACCTCACCCTTATCAGGGGTGCGCTCTAACCAGCTGAGCTACAGACCCAAACAATAAGTGTTGTTCTCTTTACAATTAACAATCATCTGTGT
>NZ_JACGWD010000236.1:0-214 GCF_014077565.1 Pseudoalteromonas sp. 5Ae-yellow | reverse complement strand
GGTGCACGAAATTGCGTTCCATCGACAGAAAATAACCGGAGTCCATACCACGTATCATCAGCATCTTCTTCTTGTGTCCAATGGGCCGCACATAGGTGAAATAAGGCTTGGAGGGGGTCGCTACTCAGGCGCTGTCTCGCTTGAGGAATAGCACTTGGAGCAACCGTATCGCCCAGGGTATCAGTGAGTGTTAAATCTAACTTCTCAACAACGT
>NZ_JACGWD010000185.1:0-328 GCF_014077565.1 Pseudoalteromonas sp. 5Ae-yellow | reverse complement strand
TGTTCGCCTATCATTACCCCGCTTTTTAAGAACTGATTAATCAGCTTTAAAATACTACTGTCCGTCACTTTGCGTCTAACACTGCTAATTATCAAAGCATGATCAAGCAGGTCAAAACACTTCGACAAATCCATGTCTACGACCCAGTCGCGATGGTATTTACGGATAAATACACTCGCTTTACTGATAGCGTCATGACAGCTTCGTTTCGGCCTGTACCCATAACTCGATGGGTGAAAGTCGATGTCGAATATCGGTTGGAGTATGTTCAATAGTGTTTGTTGCACTATTCGGTCTCGAACTGCGGGGATACCTAGCATTCTGACAC
>NZ_JACGWD010000211.1:0-249 GCF_014077565.1 Pseudoalteromonas sp. 5Ae-yellow | reverse complement strand
TCTTATGGCTTCCTTCAGACCCCACCGTTGGCCAGTGACGCCCTTGCCATTCAGATTATCTTCCCCTTAGTCAGGGTGATAAGGCATCTTTCAGCCTATCGGGTTTGCCAGCTTCGCTGGGCAAACATCGAGTAGGGTGAGGCTTTTGCCTCATCCCTCTCACAGAACCGTACGTACGGGCCTCGTATACGGCTCCTGTATTCTTCTATCCCTTCGGCTTATTTTCTAAACGCCGATTGAGCAAGCCAT
>NZ_JACGWD010000178.1:0-340 GCF_014077565.1 Pseudoalteromonas sp. 5Ae-yellow | reverse complement strand
GTATTGGTGGGTCAGCGTGCAAAATAGCGCAACGCCCTATACTTAGTCAGACCAATACTGTGCTTGAGGGTGGGATTTCTAACAGGGAGCCAGTGCAGTAACTGGGGAAGCCTGGCATCTAAACTTAATGAGAGTAAGTGGCCTAAATACAAGGTGAAAGCCAAGATTTAGTGTCGGTGTGAGGTGGCAGATGAACCCGTAGTAGTGAGTAAGGCTAGGCCGATGAAAGCCAGTAATGGTGTGGAGGGGAAAACCAAGCCGACCATCAACATTATGTTTGATGGGGTCAATTTTAGCCAAAAGCTTTAATTGATTGCGAAGGGGGGAAGTATTCTTTAAG
>NZ_JACGWD010000173.1:0-410 GCF_014077565.1 Pseudoalteromonas sp. 5Ae-yellow | reverse complement strand
GCTACTTTCTGTTACCGCTCGACTTGCATGTGTTAGGCCTGCCGCCAGCGTTCAATCTGAGCCATGATCAAACTCTTCAATTAAAAAGTTTTATGTCTTTCGACAGCTCAATGAATTCTGAATTTTTTGTTTTTGTTGCCAAAAACGAATTGACTGTGCGTTATTATTTTCACTTTTAAAAAAAGTAAAATCAAAACAGCTCAAGGCTGAATCTTTTAATAACATATGGTCACTCAGTTTCAATTGAGACTCTAATTTGTTTGCCTTACTTAGCGAACTAAGCTTGGCTGTTAGAACTCAATCTGTACGAGTGCCCACACAGATGATTGCTTTATATTGTTAAAGAACGTTTTGAGTCGCTTTAGCGTCTCAAGGGATGCGAATAATACACCCTTTATTTTTCGAGTCAA
>NZ_JACGWD010000243.1:0-209 GCF_014077565.1 Pseudoalteromonas sp. 5Ae-yellow | reverse complement strand
AAACAACTGCAAGGTGAGCTGCAAACCAAGCAATATAGGGCACAACCTGTCAAACGGGTGGAAATACCCAAAGATGATGGCGGTGTCAGAATGCTAGGTATCCCCGCAGTTCGAGACCGAATAGTGCAACAAACACTATTGAACATACTCCAACCGATATTCGACATCGACTTTCACCCATCGAGTTATGGGTACAGGCCGAAACGAAG
>NZ_JACGWD010000244.1:0-205 GCF_014077565.1 Pseudoalteromonas sp. 5Ae-yellow | reverse complement strand
TATTGGCTCACAAGTATTTCGACGGAAATAGCCAAGACATGACGGCCAAGCAGGAATGTAGACGCTGAGAATTGAAGGGCGAGCAATGGAGTAATGGCTGACCACTTAGGCAGATTGCCAAAAAAAAGGCTAGCACACCTAATGTCATCATGAAGATTCAGCGATAAGTAGAATGACACGAGCAGACATACCGCAAGCAAAGGCA
>NZ_JACGWD010000230.1:0-235 GCF_014077565.1 Pseudoalteromonas sp. 5Ae-yellow | reverse complement strand
CATAAAACGCGTTTGGCGTTGTATGGTTAAGCCTCACGGGTAATTAGTACAAGTTAGCTTAATGGCTCACACCACTTCCACATCTTGCCTATCAACGTTGTAGTCTTCAACGGCCCTTCAGAGACTTTAAAAGTCTAGTGAGAACTCATCTCGAGGCCTGCTTCGCGCTTAGATGCTTTCAGCGCTTATCAGTTCCGAACGTAGCTACCGGGCAATGCCATTGGCATGACAACCC
>NZ_JACGWD010000154.1:0-1149 GCF_014077565.1 Pseudoalteromonas sp. 5Ae-yellow | reverse complement strand
CATCATCACATTGAGATAATGCTTTTTCAACAGCTTGAACTTTAAATTCTTGTGTAAATCGACGTCTCATTTTATCTGCCTCTATTAAAAGTTAGAGGCGACAACTATCCTGACACAGGGGGAAACCTTGGCATCAAAGTTCATCTTTAAACTATTTTTCTTAAATTCATTGTTCGTTATTGGCACTTTTCCTAATTGCGATCAAGAGGGAGAAGCTGTTGTTGGGGTTGGCTAAAATATAGTTGTTAACTGATTGGTCAAACGGTGTTATTTGCACATATATTTCAGCAAACGAGCAACTAGCACATATTGTTTCATTTAACTTTATTTAAAAAATTTAAAAAACTTAATGATAGTAATGCCTTAGGTTATTTGTTAAAACTATATGAAGCAGATAAATGAATGTTAAATAGGCAGAAATGTTCGCGATGACCGAACTATTAAATGGTTATAAGTCTTCTAGGTTCAAATGCTGGATTGGACTAAAAATCAGCCTCTCTAAAAATTGACAAGGATAATAATGATAATTGGAGCATTTTTAAGATATTACAAAACTTATCAAGGGATTAATTACATACCTATTACTGATGAAGATAAATTTTGTGGATTGGTCGGTGACAATGGGATAGGAAAAAGCTCAGTTTTGGAGTCGCTTGACACTTTTTTTAATTCTAAGTCTTGGAACTTTAATACTATTACAAAAAAGAGCGGTAAGTCATCAACAAAACCTCAGATAGTCCCTGTATTTCTACTAGAGCGGCGTTATTTTGATGGTGACGATCTGGAAAAAGCAGAGTTATTAAATTCTATTGCTTTGAATATTAGTGAAGGCGATGTATCTCCATCACTTAAAGTCCATGCTAAAGCTTTTATTGAACATAGAGATAGATTGATCCAAAGAGTAGATTTGTCTGATTTACTCATAATTCCATTAGGGGTTGATTATAAAGGGGGGGCTTCAATATCACTATTTAATAATCGTATGATGGTTGAGGGGCTATTAGGAAATGAAGTAGAAACAACGTAAGCGTCTAGCGAACCACACCTAGCATCGATGTTCTGATTATCTAAAAATACCTGCTCAATGATAAATTCGGAGCAGGTGATGAAAACTTACAGAACAAGCGCACAGTGGCAGCAGCTTTTGCT
>NZ_JACGWD010000224.1:0-240 GCF_014077565.1 Pseudoalteromonas sp. 5Ae-yellow | reverse complement strand
CATCCAAAGAGCACAGCAGACCTTTTATTTTTCCAGGCCCCATTGGCTCAGGATAAAGAACCAGTCTGGCCTGCCAGCACTCAGGAAGCGAAGGGTCTTGTTTTCTGGCATGCGCAGATACACTCATCTCTACTTTGAAGTCATGCTCAGAGTAAGATTCAATGACGGTGTATTGCGTGTTGCTTTTAATCGGGACCATCCAGTGCGACTGTGGGTGTTGCTTACGCCAATTAATCAGTA
>NZ_JACGWD010000188.1:0-308 GCF_014077565.1 Pseudoalteromonas sp. 5Ae-yellow | reverse complement strand
TAAAGAGTCAGGAGTGGCGAATATATCCGTATCAAGTAACCAATGACTAAGCATAAAAATACCCTCATAATCAAAAGATGATAAGGATATTGTGAAGCAACCAAAAGATCGGTCAACCGATCAAAAATACCTTAACTGATCGGTGTTAGCTAATTAGCGGCTCTTTTATTTTTAATTTACCTAGGGCGTGTTGATCTTTGTGGTATGAAAAACAAACAGCATGAAGATAAGGTATAATTGAATTCGCCAGAAAACTTTACACCGAACCTATATGCCAAGATTAATGTTAACAGACGGGACATGGAATG
>NZ_JACGWD010000134.1:0-2514 GCF_014077565.1 Pseudoalteromonas sp. 5Ae-yellow | reverse complement strand
AGATACCAAGCGCACAGGGCGTGCATCTGTGAAAGTGTTATGGCAAGGATGGCTTAAGTTACAAGCCATCCTGGAAGGCTACGATTTAGCAAAATCTCTTGAGTCAGACTTGTGATCAAGAGACAGCCATAAAGGAGCGTTAATCAAAGCATCTATCTATTAACTAAAATAGACCTTAAGCAGATAGCGGCATTGGAATATCTGTTGCGGATATTTTTTTCATGCTGCCTTCTTGCTCTAAGCGAATATGCCAGCTAAACGCTTCTTCAAGTAAATGAGGCGTATGCCCGCCACGCTCACAAGCGCGCTCGTAATAGTCTAACATTGCTTCGCGATAATCTGGGTACACACAATGCTTAATAACTTGTACAGCGCGCTCACGCGGTGCTAAGCCACGTAAATCAGCTAAACCTTGCTCGGTTACTAAAATATCAACATCGTGCTCATTATGATCAACATGGCTCGCCATAGGTACAACGCTTGAAATCGCGCCATTTTTAGCAATTGACTTAGTCACAAATATTGCTAAATGAGCATTACGAGCAAAATCACCCGAGCCGCCAATACCATTCATCATCCGTGTACCACACACATGTGTTGAATTTACATTGCCATACATATCAAACTCAAGTGCAGTATTAATGGCAATAATACCTAAACGGCGCACTATTTCAGGATGGTTAGAAATTTCTTGAGGGCGTAACACTAGTTTATCTTTGTATTTTTCTAAATTATTAAATACTTGTGCGTTACAGCGCTCCGATAAAACAATTGAGCTGCCCGATGCAAAGCTCATCTTACCTGCGTCAATTAGGTCAAACGTCGAATCTTGTAGTACCTCTGAATACATTGTTAAGTCTTTAAAGTCAGAGTCGAGTAGCCCCATCATCACTGCATTAGCAATATTACCAATGCCTGCTTGCAGCGGACCTAAATTAGCTGGCAATTTATTTTTAGCCACTTCGTCTTTAAAAAAGTTAACCAAATGGCGCGCAATTGATGCAGTGTCTTCATCAGGGTCGGTTACGGTAGAAAACGAGTCGCTTTGGTTAGTAAAAACAATACCAACAATTTTTGCAGGATCGATAGGAATAGCAGTGCTACCAATACGGTCATCTACTTTAACTAACGGCATTGGTTGGCGAGTAGGACGATACGAGGGAATGTATATATCGTGCAAACCTTCAAGATTAGGGTTATGCAGCATATTAATTTCAACGATAACTTCTTTAGCAAAAATAGCAAAGCTTGCTGAGTTACCAACCGATGTAGTAGGCACAATATGCCCTTCTTCGGTAATGGCAACCGCTTCAATAACAGCTACATCAGGCATAGTTAATTGATGATTTCGTAAATGCTCAACCGTTTCAGATAAATGCTGATCAATAAACATTACTTCGCCGTTATTAATCGCTTTACGCAAGGTGCTATCTACCTGAAAAGGCATACGACGCGCTAAAATGCCTGCTTCGGTAAGTAGTTTATCTAAATCATTACCTAAAGATGCGCCAGTCATTAAATTTATTTTTATTGGATTTTTTTTGACTTGCTCAATTAACGCTCTGGGTACTGCTTTAGCTTCTCCGGCACGAGTGAAGCCACTCATCCCTACAGTCATTCCATCTTTAATAAACAGACTAGCCTGCTCAGCAGACATAACTTTATTGTGTAGACTACTATTACGAATACGTTCCAAGTTCATTTTGAGCCCCTTTCTAAATTTCACATTATTCTAATCCTAACTTCGTACTAAACAATCTAGACTTAAGTCGCATTTACGAAGTGGGGATAAGCAATATGCTAAAAAGAGAAACAACCTTACAACTTGTTAACATTAAGACGTGGTTGTTATTAATACTTTCAACAAAAATAAAACAATAACTTGTACTGTAATCCATAAATTAATTGCATTATTTTATGAGATGAAATGTTTTTGAAGAATTAAGATTATTAATTTAAACACCCAATGTTGTTTGAAGTATAAGTTGACATAAGAACATACGTTTCTACTGGGCTACAGCGCTGTCTCTTATACACAAGTCTTTGAATATCGATAAGTCTGTGATCTAATCGATCATCATCACTCATGGATTTATCGTATGCACACAAACACTCCTGAAGAATGGGCTCAATTAATTTTTGGTAACGCTAATTTAGGGGATCCGAGACGCACCCGACGATTAGCTGTACTAGCAAGCGATATGGCTGAGAATGCAGACAGCTCAATTGTTAAGGCTTCTGATACACCCGCCAAAATTGAAGCCGCTTATCGTTTCATTAGAAATGAGAAAATATCTCCTCAAGCGATTGCCGATTCAGGGTTCTCACAAACGAGTGAAGCGGTAAAGCAGTTGCCTTTGGTTCTCGCTATCCAAGATACGACAGGGTTGACATTTAAACACAGTGTTTGCAAAGAATTAGGCGATGTGAACTGTGCAAATACATTAGGAAAACCATCAAAAACAAGAACGCTATATGCGCATTCAACTTTAGCAATTGATGCAGATACGGAGC
>NZ_JACGWD010000196.1:0-273 GCF_014077565.1 Pseudoalteromonas sp. 5Ae-yellow | reverse complement strand
CTGTCTCTTGATCACAACTTTTCTGTCTGCTGAATTGATATTAACAATTCGGCAGATTCGACCATTTCTGCTAATTTCAACCACCCCTTCCAGAGTGCTTTTACGCCAACTCGACCATTTCTTTTACTGTCATACCACCCTCCCAATTTCGCTAAACTATAGTACAGCCAATGAAGAGACGGTACTTTATCCGGCAACACATCCTTTTCAACCTTTGCCCATAGTAATTTCCACGTCATCTCTTTAACACAAGTTGTACATCTCACTTCTTTG
>NZ_JACGWD010000241.1:0-213 GCF_014077565.1 Pseudoalteromonas sp. 5Ae-yellow | reverse complement strand
GATAAGTAGAATGACACGAGCAGACATACCGCAAGCAAAGGCAGAAAATGACAGTTTACTACAGCTTGTACGGACAATTATTAGACATTAATAACCTGTACAAGGGATTCAAAAAAGTGAAAGCAGCGAAAGGAGCGGCCGGAATAGATAGGCAGTCCGTAGGCGCATTTGCCCTGAATTTAGAAGCAAACTTAAAACAACTGCAAGGTGAGC
>NZ_JACGWD010000219.1:0-242 GCF_014077565.1 Pseudoalteromonas sp. 5Ae-yellow | reverse complement strand
TGATGATAGCTAAGGCGTCTTCTTTGCTGGTGACTGGTTCACTGGTTAATAGGTGCCAGCTTAAGCCGTTCTCAGCGTTTCCTCTCTCTGCACTGCCGACATAGTAAACTGGGATGGAGCGTCCTTTCTTATTGTAAGGCGCTTTGAGTGTCACTGGCGCATAGGTGATATCCAGTGTTGCGCTTCGGGCTTTTCTTCCTCCTTTTTGTGCAATGTGGATGTGTTTGGTGCCTGCACTCATC
>NZ_JACGWD010000158.1:0-959 GCF_014077565.1 Pseudoalteromonas sp. 5Ae-yellow | reverse complement strand
ACCAAGCGCACAGGGCGTGCATCTGTGAAAGTGTTATGGCAAGGATGGCTTAAGTTACAAGCCATCCTGGAAGGCTACGATTTAGCAAAATCTCTTGAGTCAGACTTGTGATCAAGAGACAGCTTTTTAGTGCCTTTTTTTGTTTATTTTTTAATTTTTTTAAAATTAATCTCTTGAAAACAATTTTACCGTCCATATATAGTTAAGTAGGACGCCTGATGGGTCCTAAATTAAACTTAAATAATTGAAATTTATATTATTAATTAAACTTTGCTTGAGCTTGTTCAATAGAAAAGCACATGCAAAATATCGCTTAAATATGAGGATATTATTATGCGTACAGTAGACTTATCACCACTTTATCGTTCATTTATCGGCTTCGAACATTTAGCATCACTTATGGATGCGGCAGCTAATACAGATAAGCAGCCAAGTTTTCCTCCTTACAACATAGAAGCACTCGATAAAGACAAATACAGAATCACTATGGCCGTTGCCGGCTTTAGCGATAACGAATTAACCATTGAGTCAGAAAATAACACATTAAAAGTTACAGGTACTAAAGCAAATAAAGATGAAAACGCAGAGCGTAAATTTATTCATCAAGGTATTGCTGAGCGTAACTTTGAACGTAAATTCCAGTTAGGAGATCACGTAAAAGTACTCGGCGCAGATTTAGCCAATGGCTTACTAAGTATTGACTTAGAACGTGAAATCCCTGAAGCGCTAAAACCACGTAAAATTGAAATTGGTAATAGCAATCTAATAGAAGGTAAATAATCTTCTAAAGTACATATTCCCCTGATTACTTAGCCGCCTCATTCGAGGCGGCTTTTTGTTTGCCCAGCGAAGCTGGCAAACCCGATAGGCTGAAAGATGCCTTATCACCCTGACTAAGGGGAAGATAATCTGAATGGCAAGGGCGTCACTGGCCAACGGTGGGGTCTGAAGGAAGCCAT
>NZ_JACGWD010000156.1:0-980 GCF_014077565.1 Pseudoalteromonas sp. 5Ae-yellow | reverse complement strand
ACAGTGTTTGCAAAGAATTAGGCGATGTGAACTGTGCAAATACATTAGGAAAACCATCAAAAACAAGAACGCTATATGCGCATTCAACTTTAGCAATTGATGCAGATACGGAGCATGTTATTGGTTTGCTCGACCAGTACTATTGGTTTAGGAAATCAAAGGTTAAAGGGACTAAAGATCAACAACAGCTACGCCCTTACGAAGAGAAAGAAAGCTATCGCTGGCAACAAACATTAATGGATATAAAAATACGTACAGGTGAATTATCAAATATACTTAACATCTGCGACAGAGAAGCTGACATTTATGAGTACATGACTTACCAAAAAGATGAAGGACATCGATTTTTAGTCAGAGCAAAGGAAAATAGAAAATTAATAGAGCCTCAATGCAATCTCAATCAGTTAATAGAAACAGCGCAAGGTCAGTGTTGTTACACTATTAATATAGCGCAACGTGCGGGAAGAAAAGCGCGTCAGGCCCGAATTACATTGAGCTATCAACCTATAACACTCGCCAAGCCTAAGCGAGTTCAAGGGCAAGAATCACCGACATTGAGTGTCAATGTCATTGTCTGTCAGGAAAAAGAAAGTACGCAAAAAAATCCATTATGTTGGATTTTATATACGACAGAGCCCGTAAATACAGCAGAAGATGCCCAGAAATTAGTAAGATACTATGAACTCCGCTGGCGTGTAGAGGAGTTTCATAAAACATGGAAAACAGATGGAACCGAAGTAGAAGATTTACGTTTGCAGCACAGTGATAATATTTTACGAATTGCGATCATTAAAGCGTTTATTGCTGTCAGGTTATTACAGCTGCAAAATATGGCGCAAAGGAGTGAATTAGCCAAAGAAGTGAGATGTACAACTTGTGTTAAAGAGATGACGTGGAAATTACTATGGGCAAAGGTTGAAAAGGATGTGTTGCCGGATAAAGTACCGTCTCTTCATTGGCTGTACTATAGTTTAGCGAAA
>NZ_JACGWD010000190.1:0-303 GCF_014077565.1 Pseudoalteromonas sp. 5Ae-yellow | reverse complement strand
GTAAAAGAAATGGTCGAGTTGGCGTAAAAGCACTCTGGAAGGGGTGGTTGAAATTAGCAGAAATGGTCGAATCTGCCGAATTGTTAATATCAATTCAGCAGACAGAAAAGTTGTGATCAAGAGACAGCTTTTTAGCTGTCTCTTATACACAAATCCCTGCTAAGAAATTAGCGGGAATTTTTTTGAACTAAATCTCAATGTCATGATCAGATCTTCAAATCTTGTTTGAGGGCACATTATGATTAACGAACATACTCATTGGGCAAAACAACAATTCGGTAAATCGGACTTAGGTGATCCAAG
>NZ_JACGWD010000208.1:0-254 GCF_014077565.1 Pseudoalteromonas sp. 5Ae-yellow | reverse complement strand
GCGAACATCATCACATTGAGATAATGCTTTTTCAACAGCTTGAACTTTAAATTCTTGTGTAAATCGACGTCTCATTTTATCTGCCTCTATTAAAAGTTAGAGGCGACAACTATCCTGACACAGGGGGGTCGTCATATTGAAGAAGGTGAGGATAAGCTCTATGCGTTTGCAAGCGAGCTGATGAGTGCAGGCACCAAACACATCCACATTGCACAAAAAGGAGGAAGAAAAGCCCGAAGCGCAACACTGGATAT
>NZ_JACGWD010000229.1:0-235 GCF_014077565.1 Pseudoalteromonas sp. 5Ae-yellow | reverse complement strand
ACCCATCAAGTTATGGGTACAGGCCGAAACGAAGTTGTCATGACGCCATCAGCAAAGCCACGGTATTTATTCGTAAATATCACCGTGAGTGGGTGGTTGATATGGATCTGTCGAAGTGTTTTGACCTGCTTGATCATGCTTTGATAATTAGCAGTGTTAGACGCAAAGTGACGGACAGTAGTATTTTAAAGCTGATTAATCAGTTCTTAAAAAGCGGGGTAATGATAGGCGAACA
>NZ_JACGWD010000214.1:0-248 GCF_014077565.1 Pseudoalteromonas sp. 5Ae-yellow | reverse complement strand
CAAGCTCAGCAGGTAACTTACGTTTGCGAATACTTGCTTTATCGGTCTGCTCGAGCACATTAGAAATCCACTCAAGAGGGATATGTTTCTGAAATGTAGATAAAGAGTCAGGAGTGGCGAATATATCTGTATCAAGTAACCAATGACTAAGCATAAAAATACCCTCATAATCAAAAGATGATAAGGGTATTGTGAAGCAACCAAAAGATCGGTCAACCGATCAAAAATACCTTAACTGATCGGTGTTA
>NZ_JACGWD010000209.1:0-253 GCF_014077565.1 Pseudoalteromonas sp. 5Ae-yellow | reverse complement strand
TCGTTGGTCAGGAAAATCTCGAGATTGGACAATGATCAATGAAGTAAATTTAAATCCAGAAAAAAAAGAAGCAATGCGGGCGGCATAAAATTTAACTTGATGCGACAACTAACTTGAAAAACTCCGCGACTTTGCATCGAGCGTACGACGAATCGTTGCTGCTCGGTCAGTTTATACTGCAAGTATTCGTAGATGTCCGCTTCGCGGTCACACACCGATATCACGTTCGCCATTTGTCCTTGCAGCCGCTCTG
>NZ_JACGWD010000167.1:0-609 GCF_014077565.1 Pseudoalteromonas sp. 5Ae-yellow | reverse complement strand
ATCTGTATCAAGTAACCAATGACTAAGCATAAAAATACCCTCATAATCAAAAGATGATAAGGGTATTGTGAAGCAACCAAAAGATCGGTCAACCGATCAAAAATACCTTAACTGATCGGTGTTAGCTTTACAGCGGCTTTTTATTCTCTGTATTTTCATGCAGTTCGAGTTTTGGTGCACTCATACCTTTGAGCAACCGACCAAATATATCAGCGCCGGTAATAATGCGTTTCACATCGCTCCACACTAATACCACATCGTGATCAATGGCCCCATCAAACGATTTATCTAAAGAATGATTAGCCCGTATTTTTAAAATCACTTCACTTAAACGCATCGCTTCATCAGCAACAATTATAGGTCTGTGACAATAGTGATAAGGGTCAAACGTATCTGGCTCAAATAACGCTGATCTTAAAAAGCCGTCAGCATCTACCACTAATAAAGGCCAACCGTCTTCATTGGTAATGATCACCCAGTTATAACCTGATGTAATGGTCTCCTCCCTATACGGCATCTATGTGCCATGATTAAAGTGGTTACAATAATCAAAGGGAGAAGACCAAAATGAAGATTACAACAATTGGTTTAGACATAGCAAAAAGATTT
>NZ_JACGWD010000166.1:0-649 GCF_014077565.1 Pseudoalteromonas sp. 5Ae-yellow | reverse complement strand
TAGTCTAACCCTCGGGAGGACGTTTACCACGGAGTGATTCATGACTGGGGTGAAGTCGTAACAAGGTAGCCCTAGGGGAACCTGGGGCTGGATCACCTCCTTATACGATTTAGAACTTATTTGTTCGAAGTGTCCACACAGATGATTGTTAATTAGTGCGTATCCCTTTGGGATAACTAATTAATATGCTCTTTAAAAATTTGGAAAAGCTGATAATAAAATTCGTATGAATACAGTGTATTTGTACAGAGTTTTCAAAAGTAAAAAAGAATGATAGCAGTATCATTCAGTGCCATTTAATGAACGTTTACGTTTGTTGATTGGTATCTACTTTAGTATTCAATATTAACTTCTGGCGAAGTTAAACTGTCACTAACGTATGACTAAACTTTATTGTTTAGTATTGCGACGTGGATTTGATGCTTAGGCAACGCCGCTGATATTTTTGTCGCTGGGCGCATAACGTGTTATGTAACCAAGCAAAAATTGATAGCAAGGCAGCATAAGTAACAAAGACCAAGCAAGACCCGTTTGGGTTGTATGGTTAAGTGACTAAGCGTACACGGTGGATGCCTTGGCAGTTGGAGGCGATGAAGGACGTATTAACTTGCGATAAGCCTAGTCAAGCTAGTAAAAAGCACTTGAGACT
>NZ_JACGWD010000182.1:0-334 GCF_014077565.1 Pseudoalteromonas sp. 5Ae-yellow | reverse complement strand
AAAAAGCTAAAAGAACTACGTGAAAACGGTAAACGGCTAATATTACCGGAGAAAAGAAAGCGAAAAGCTTATCCGCGAACGGTGCTCGCAAAGACACAAAAATATCCAGTTAGGTATAAACGAAAAACACCACTCGTTCTTAAACGAGTGGTGTTAGACCTTGGTCTGCTTTTTTTATGCGTAAAAATTTTCATACTAATTGCATTAAATTAGGGGCTGTTGATCTTTGTAGTACATATATCAATCAGCCCACATTGGTAGCCACATCATAGTAAATGCTAAAGCGAGCATTGAATGATAATTTCGTTCAAGCTTTTCATACCGCGTGGCTATC
>NZ_JACGWD010000242.1:0-211 GCF_014077565.1 Pseudoalteromonas sp. 5Ae-yellow | reverse complement strand
AAAGAGAATAAAAACACCATTGCCTGAAACTGCTCCAAATATGTCATGGGCGTATCAGGAACTGGCAAAGTTAGGAGGCTGGAAAGATACCAAGCGCACAGGGCGTGCATCTGTGAAAGTGTTATGGAAAGGATGGCTTAAGTTACAAGCCATCCTGGAAGGCTACGATTTAGCAAAATCTCTTGAGTCAGACTTGTGATCAAGAGACAGC
>NZ_JACGWD010000187.1:0-318 GCF_014077565.1 Pseudoalteromonas sp. 5Ae-yellow | reverse complement strand
GTAATGTCCTACTTTCACATAGCAAATGCTACACTATCATCGGCGCTGTTTCGTTTCACTACTGAGTTCGGCATGGAATCAGGTGGGTCCAAAACGCTATTGTCACCAAGCAAATTTGGGCGTTAATCCGTATCGCTACGCACTAACTGAATTTGGAAAATATCTGATAATATTTTTTAAGTCTTTCAGTAAATATCTACTTTAGTTATATTAACTTCTTCGCTTGTTTCACTATCACATAAAACGCGTTTGGCGTTGTATGGTTAAGCCTCACGGGTAATTAGTACAAGTTAGCTTAATGGCTCACACCACTTCCAC
>NZ_JACGWD010000183.1:0-331 GCF_014077565.1 Pseudoalteromonas sp. 5Ae-yellow | reverse complement strand
CGTTTCACTACTGAGTTCGGCATGGAATCAGGTGGGTCCAAAACGCTATTGTCACCAAGCAAATTAGGTGCAAAGAATTAATGACAAGCACGTAGTGCTACCATTTTCTTTGCGCAAGGTGCCTCAATGTTAACGCTACGCGCTAAGAGTCACCTCTTGAATTTGGAAAATATCTGATAATATTTTTTAAGTCTTTCTTTAAGTAATATCTACTTTAGTTATATTAACTTCTTCGCTTGTTTCACTATCACATAAAACGCGTTTGGCGTTGTATGGTTAAGCCTCACGGGTAATTAGTACAAGTTAGCTTAATGGCTCACACCACTTCCAC
>NZ_JACGWD010000205.1:0-257 GCF_014077565.1 Pseudoalteromonas sp. 5Ae-yellow | reverse complement strand
CACCCGAGTTCTCTCAAGCGCCTTAGTATTCTCTACCTGACCACCTGTGTCGGTTTGGGGTACGATTCCATATAATCTGAAGCTTAGAGGCTTTTCCTGGAAGTATGGCATCAACAACTTCATCACCTTGGTGACTCGTCTCGTGTCTCAGGTTTAGTGTTCGTCCGGATTTACCTAAACAAACGCCCTACTCACTTTCACATGGACTACCAACGCCATGCTTGCTTAGCCTGCTCCGTCCCCCCATCGCAATTATA
>NZ_JACGWD010000170.1:0-462 GCF_014077565.1 Pseudoalteromonas sp. 5Ae-yellow | reverse complement strand
ACACAGATGATTGTTAATTGTAAAGAGAACAACACTTATTGTTTGGGTCTGTAGCTCAGCTGGTTAGAGCGCACCCCTGATAAGGGTGAGGTCGGTAGTTCAAATCTACTCAGACCCACCACTTCTTATCTAATTAAGAAGATGGTTAAAACAATAAGTACCAGCATATGTGGGGCTATAGCTCAGCTGGGAGAGCGCCTGCCTTGCACGCAGGAGGTCAGCAGTTCGATCCTGCTTAGCTCCACCACTTACTTCTTAAAAATAAATATTCTTTATCGGGCCATTAACCGCCTGATAATAGAGTGTGTTTAATTTTGAGAAGTTTTTACATCTCTTGCTCTTTAAAAATTTGGAAAAGCTGATAATAAAATTCTGATAGATACATTGTATTTATCAAGAGTTTTCAAAAGTAAAAAAGAATGGTAGCAGTACCATTCAGTGCCATTTAGTTAACTCATATGA
>NZ_JACGWD010000192.1:0-287 GCF_014077565.1 Pseudoalteromonas sp. 5Ae-yellow | reverse complement strand
AACGGCTAATATTACCGGAGAAAAGAAAGCGAAAAGCTTATCCGCGAACGGTGCTCGCAAAGACACAAAAATATCCAGTTAGGTATAAACGAAAAAACACCACTCGTTCTTAAACGAGTGGTGTTAAGCTAAATGCTGGCGTTTTTATTTGCTGTTTATATATTTAACCTGATGTAATGGTCTCCTCCCTATACGGCATCTATGTGCCATGATTAAAGTGGTTACAATAATCAAAGGGAGAAGACCAAAATGAAGATTACAACAATTGGTTTAGACATAGCAAAAAG
>NZ_JACGWD010000218.1:0-242 GCF_014077565.1 Pseudoalteromonas sp. 5Ae-yellow | reverse complement strand
ATTTTCTTTGCGCAAGGTGCCTCAACTTTAACGCTATGCGCTAAGAGTCACCTCATGAATTTGGAAAATATCTGATAATATTTTTTAAGTCTTTTCAGTAATATCTACTTTAGTTATATTAACTTCTGTCTAAACTGTCGCATAAAACGCGTTTGGCGTTGTATGGTTAAGCCTCACGGGTAATTAGTACAAGTTAGCTTAATGGCTCACACCACTTCCACATCTTGCCTATCAACGTTGTA
>NZ_JACGWD010000228.1:0-235 GCF_014077565.1 Pseudoalteromonas sp. 5Ae-yellow | reverse complement strand
AAGAAGTGGTGGGTCTGAGTAGATTTGAACTACCGACCTCACCCTTATCAGGGGTGCGCTCTAACCAGCTGAGCTACAGACCCAAACAATAAGTGTTGTTCTCTTTACAATTAACAATCATCTGTGTGGACACTACGAACAAATAAGTTCTAAATCGTATAAGGAGGTGATCCAGCCCCAGGTTCCCCTAGGGCTACCTTGTTACGACTTCACCCCAGTCATGAATCACTCCGTG
>NZ_JACGWD010000227.1:0-237 GCF_014077565.1 Pseudoalteromonas sp. 5Ae-yellow | reverse complement strand
ATATTAATAACCTGTACAAGGGATTCAAAAAAGTGAAAGCAGCGAAAGGAGCGGCCGGAATAGATAGGCAGTCCATAGCCGCGTTCGCCTTGAATTTAGAAGAAAACTTGAAACAACTGCAAGGTGAGCTGCAAACCAAGCAATATAGGGCACAACCTGTCAAACGGGTGGAAATACCCAAAGATGATGGCGGTGTCAGAATGCTAGGTATCCCCGCAGTTCGAGACCGAATAGTGC
>NZ_JACGWD010000186.1:0-324 GCF_014077565.1 Pseudoalteromonas sp. 5Ae-yellow | reverse complement strand
ATGTCCCGTCTGTTAACATTAATCTTGGCATGTAGGTTCGGTGTAAAGTTTTCTGGCGAATTCAATTATACCTTATCTTCATGCTGTTTGTTTTTCATACCACAAAGATCAACACGCCCTAGTCAAATTAAAATTTTATTTAATATAACTGGGTCACTATTTGTCCACTTAAAAACAGACATAAAAAAAGGCTCATAAATGCTGTCTCTTGATCACAAGTCTGACTCAAGAGATTTTGCTAAATCGTAGCCTTCCAGGATGGCTTGTAACTTAAGCCATCCTTGCCATAACACTTTCACAGATGCACGCCCTGTGCGCTTGGTA
>NZ_JACGWD010000206.1:0-255 GCF_014077565.1 Pseudoalteromonas sp. 5Ae-yellow | reverse complement strand
AAAGAACCAGTCTGGCCTGCCAGCACTCAGGAAGCGAAGGGTCTTGTTTTCTGGCATGCGCAGATACACTCATTTCTACTTTGAAGTCATGCTCAGAGTAAGATTCAATGACGGTGTATTGCGTGTTACTTTTAATCGGGACCATCCAGTGCGACTGTGGGTGTTGCTTACGCCAATTAATCAGTACCTCAGCGCTGAGATAACATCGGTCAAAAATAGTTAGACTGTTATCACTTACATGACTAAATAACTGCT
>NZ_JACGWD010000235.1:0-217 GCF_014077565.1 Pseudoalteromonas sp. 5Ae-yellow | reverse complement strand
TAGGGCGTGTTGATCTTTGTGGTATGAAAAACAAACAGCATGAAGATAAGGTATAATTGAATTCGCCAGAAAACTTTACACCGAACCTATATGCCAAGATTAATGTTAACAGACGGGACATGGAATGTCTTATCAAAAGTAATGTACTTAAGTGGTCGAATTTATAATAAGCCCGACCATAGAAAAACGCTCGAAGGCATACTGTATAAGATGCGCA
>NZ_JACGWD010000216.1:0-246 GCF_014077565.1 Pseudoalteromonas sp. 5Ae-yellow | reverse complement strand
ACAGAATCAACCTCATCATTAATTTTTTGACGTAATTCATCATCAAGTGACTCATCTTCAATCTCAGTTTCTAATTCAGAGAAGTCATTATCAATTAATAGTTCATCATCGAAATCATCTTCTAAACCATCTAAATCAGCATCTGTCATAAGCGCATTTGCTAAATCTTGCTCAGCCTGACTAGAAGCTATTCCCGGTGCCTCGCCATCTAAATCATCCCCTTGTAATTCTTCAGGGGTAAATGGC
>NZ_JACGWD010000233.1:0-228 GCF_014077565.1 Pseudoalteromonas sp. 5Ae-yellow | reverse complement strand
GATCGAGTAGGTCAAAACACTTCGACAGATCCATATCAACCACCCACTCACGGTGATATTTACGAATAAATACCGTGGCTTTGCTGATGGCGTCATGACAACTTCGTTTCGGCCTGTACCCATAACTCGATGGGTGAAAGTCGATGTCGAATATCGGTTGGAGTATGTTCAATAGTGTTTGTTGCACTATTCGGTCTCGAACTGCGGGGATACCTAGCATTCTGACAC